>JAEWKB010000256.1 GCA_023386255.1 Bacteroidota bacterium | reverse complement strand
ATTTCCTGATTTTCTTATCATCAGCAGGGAAATGCTTGCCCAGCTTTGTAGCTACATTATCATAACCCGCAGGTATATCAAATTTTTCCCCATTAATATAGCAATGCTCAAAAGCTTCAGCATTCATCCTGAAGAAAACCAGGTCGTTGGCAATGCCAAGGCCTTTGTAAAGATTATTAGTGGAATCGCCTTCATCAACCTGCCCTATGTAATGCACACCGGGGCTGAATTTTTGGCCGTTCAGCACAAAACTGTGGCACCACCCTCCGGGTACATAATGCTGTTCCAGTACCAGTACTTTTTGCCCCGCACGGGCAAGGCATAAAGCTGCAGCCAGGCCCCCTGCGCCCGAACCTATTACAATAGCATCTAATTCTTCCATAATTTATTGTGGCTAAAGATAATAAAGAAGAAAAGACAACCTATTACCGCTTAAATTTTTATGATTTTTTGAATGCCTTCCAGAAGTCGAAGTAGTTGAACCACTGCAACGGATATTTGCGCAGCATGGCTTCAAGATTAGAGATATACACCTTTAGCAGTGCCGACTCATCCCTGTGTTTTACTTCGGCCTCTCGTGCATACAGGTGGTAATGCAGTTTTTTTTCCTTCATCACATATACAAACACAACCGGCACTTTTAGCCGTGATGCTATAAGGAACGGCCCTGCAGGAAAATTGGCATCAGCACCCAGAAAAGGCTCCCTAAGGAATTTAACACCGTCCATATACCTGTCGCCTGTAAAGCATACCAGTTCATTATTGGCCAGTGCAGCATTAATTTCGTAAATATGAGAAAGATCTTCTTTTATAAAAATAAATTTTACTGATGATCCCAGTGAAACACTCTCCAGGTAAGCCTTTATGGCATGGTGTTCCATATCGGTTGTAACCAGGTTGATACGGAAATCAACATCTATCTCAGAAAAGAAGTATTCTGCAATTTCGAAGTTTCCTATGTGGGCGCTAATGAGCACGCCCCCTTTTTTCTTTTCCAGAAGGTCTATAAGTGTTTGTATGCCGTCAAACTCATAGGTAAATTTATTCCGCATGCCTGCCGAGATAGCAGTTTTGTCTATAAGCGTTTGCCCAAAGGTATAGTAGCTCATAAACACCATACATTTTGCTTTCAGGTACGGGTACGCAAGCCGCTTATGGAAGTAGTAAAACATGTCCCTGTTGGTTTTCCACAGGAAAAGGAAATAGTAAGTAGCTACAAAGTATAAAACAAAATAGGCCGGCCTTATCCCCAGTTTCTTTATACAGAACACAAATATTTTGTATCCCAAAAGCGTACCTTTGGATTTACCGTCCCATTCGCTCATAATAAGTATGTATTATTGCTTGCTCTTAACTTTGTTTTCTATAAGGTCATAGAAGTTCTGGAAAGTACTCACGCCAACAAAATCAGCCTCCCCAAGCTTAACACCAAAATTAGACTCAACAGTTACCACCAGATCCACATAATCAAGGCTGTCAAGGCCAAGAGTATCTTTTAAATTGGCATCCGGCTGTATCTCATCTCCATCTACCTCAAATTCATCAATTAAAAAATCATTAATCTTCTCAATAATCTCTGCTTTGTCCATGTGCTGATATTAAACTTTTTTAACTATTAATGCTGAGTTTGTTCCGCCAAACCCAAAAGAGTTCGACAAAAATATATTAATTTCCTTATCTACAGTACTTCCTGCCAAATTTAATTTTGCCGAATCTTCATCAGGATTTTTAAAGTTGATGTTTGGCGCCACAAACGAGTGTTGCATCATCAGCATCGAATAAATAACTTCACTGGCACCGGCCATCCAGCATTCATGGCCTGTCATAGACTTTGTAGAGCTTACATACGGCCTGCTTTCTCCGAATATTTCATGTATTGCTTTGGCTTCATTGGCATCGCCAACCGGAGTTGATGTAGCATGGGCATTTATATAATCCACCTCTGAAGGGTCTATTCCTGCCATTTCAAGTGCACGTTTCATAGCAGTTGCTGGGCCATCAACATTGGGTGTGGAAATATGCCCGCCGTTTGAGGAAAATCCGTAACCTATTACTTCACCATAAATTTTAGCACCTCGTTTTACAGCCGATTCATAGCTCTCCAATATAAGCGTAGCACCACCCCCGCTCGGTACAAGCCCGTTGCGTGAAGCATCAAAAGGGCGTGAAGCTTCGGCAGGTACAGCTTCATCAGGTGAGAATACACCAAGGCCGTCAAAACTACCCATGGCATACTTATTAATTTCCTGCGCGCCCCCACAGATGATCATGTCCTGAAGGCCGCTTTTTATCAGGTGGAAGCCCATACCCAGTGAATGTGAGCCACTGGCGCAGGCGGCACTCACCGTCATGTTAACCCCACGAAGCCTGAAAATGGTTGAAAGGTTCATGGTTACTGTAGAGTTCATGGATTTGAAAATGGCACCCGAACCTATAAGTGTAGTATCTTTCTTCTCGCGGATGATATCGGTAGCATCAATTATGGCTTTGGAAACGCTGTCGTTACCGTACAGTATGCCCACCTCATTATTATCAAGGTAGTCATCATCTATGCCTGCATCTTTTAAAGCCTGAATGGTAGCCATATAAGCATATTCGGTTTCTTCGCCTATGCTTACGCGCTGCCTCCTGTTTAGGTGCTCCTTAAGGTCCGGCTTTGGCACGAGGCCTGTAAGGCACGAGCGGAAACCAAACTCCCTCCTGTCCTCATCAATGGTTATACCTGATTTACCGTTGTACAACGAATCTTTTACCTCTTCAAGCGATGTGCCGATGCAGGAATATATACCCATACCGGTAATTACTACCCTTCTTTCCATTTGTCGCTGCTATTAGGGATTAAGAGTATATACCCCCGTTAATATTAATTACTTCTCCGGTAATGTATCCTGCTTTTTTAGAAGCAAGGAAGCCAACAAGTTCAGCCACTTCCTCTGCCTCGCCAAAACGGTTTGCAGGAACCATCTTTACAAGTTCTTTTTCATCCAGCTGGCTCGTCATGTCGGTCCTGATAAAGCCCGGCGCCACTGCATTAACTGTGATATTACGTTTTGCTACTTCCTGTGCCAGCGCTTTGGTAGCAGCCACAACAG
>JAEWKB010000067.1 GCA_023386255.1 Bacteroidota bacterium | reverse complement strand
TACCGCCGGCGTTTGATGCTTTACCCGGCGCAAAAAGAATTTTAGCGTTAAGGAAAGCTGTAACTGCTTCCGGTGTAGATGGCATGTTGGCGCCCTCTGCAACACAAATGCAGCCATTGTTTATAAGCATTTTAGCTTCATCGCCATTAAGCTCATTTTGGGTAGCGCATGGCAGGGCAATATCACATTTTACTTCCCATGGCTTGCCACCGGCAACATATTTAGCCGCAGGGTATTTTTTAAGATAATCGCTTATCCTGCCGTAGTTCACGTTCTTTATTTCCATCACATAGGCAAGCTTTTCTTCATCTATGCCGGCTTCATCATAAATATACCCTGCCGAATCAGAAAACGTTACTACTTTCCCTCCAAGCTGCATTGCTTTCTCGACAGCGTACTGGGCTACGTTACCTGAGCCTGATACCACAACAGTTTTGCCTTTAAAACTCTCGCCTCTTGTACCAAGCATACTTTCGGCAAAATAAACACAGCCGTAGCCTGTAGCTTCAGGGCGTATAAGTGAACCTCCAAAGCTTATGCCTTTACCGGTAAGCACACCTGTAAATTCATTTCTTAGCCTTTTGTACTGGCCAAACATATAGCCTACCTCACGGCCTCCCACACCAATATCGCCCGCAGGAACGTCGGTATCAGCGCCAATGTGCTTAGACAATTCTGTCATAAAGCTTTGGCAGAAACGCATAATCTCGTTATCTGACTTTCCTTTTGGGTCAAAGTCCGATCCGCCCTTGCCTCCGCCCATAGGCAGGGTTGTAAGGCTGTTTTTAAAGGTTTGCTCAAAAGCAAGGAACTTTAAAATGCTTAAGTTTACTGAAGGGTGAAAGCGCAAACCTCCTTTATATGGCCCAATGGCTGAATTCATCTGGATACGGTATCCCCTGTTTACCTGCGTTTGTCCCTTATCATCAAGCCATGTTACTCGGAATATGATTACCCTTTCCGCCTCAACCATTCGTTCAAGCAGCATCTGGCCCTGGTACTTCGGGTTGTTTTCAATGAAAGGGATCACGGTTTCGGCCACTTCGTGCACGGCCTGTAAAAACTCAGGTTCATTAGGATTTCTCTTCGAAACCATGTCCATAAAAGACTGTAAGCTATCACTCATGTAATTAAAGGTTTAGTAGTTAAGAAAACGTTTTCGTTAGTTGTGGCAAATATATATTTTTTTGTTTAATGTTAATGAGTTTGCTGTTTGTTGTTAAGCCGTCATAGATGCTAAACAACAAACACCTCAACTACTAACTTTAAGAAAGTGCCTGCTCTATATCGGCTATCAGGTCCTCAGCATCTTCAACACCCACGCTCAGCCTTACAAGGTCGTCACTAATTCCTATCTCTTTCCGTTTTTCTTCCGGTATAGAGGCATGTGTCATTAGCGCCGGGTGGTTAGCCAGGGACTCTACTCCTCCCAGTGATTCTGCCAGCGTAAACACCCTTACTTTTTCAAGAAAGCTTATAGCATCAGCTTTGGCACCGGAATTAAAAGTAAACGTAACCATACCGCCAAAACCGTTCTGCATCTGTTTTTTGGCAATATCATGAAACGGATGGTTCTCCAGCCCCGGGTAATATACTTTTTTAACTTTTGGATGTTGTGCAAGGTATTCCGCAACCTTCTGCCCGTTTTCGCAGTGGCGCTGCATGCGCAGGTGAAGGGTTTTGATGCCTCTAAGCACCAGGTAAGAATCCTGCGGGCCCAGCGTAGCGCCCGTGGCAAACTGCAAAAAGTGCAGCTGCTCGCCAAGCTGTTCATCTTTGGCTATAAGGGCGCCGGCAATAACATCGCTATGCCCCCCCAGGTATTTAGTGGCCGAGTGCATTACAATATCAGCCCCCAGGTCAAGCGGGCGCTGAATGTATGGCGTGGCAAAGGTGTTATCAACAGCAAACAGTACCCCTTTTTCTTTTGTTATCTTTCCTATGGCTTCAATATCAGCAAGCTTCATGAGTGGGTTGGTTGGCGTTTCCACCCAAACAAGTTTGGTGTTTTCGTTAAAGAGCGACTTCAGCTTGTCAATATCGTTCATATCCACAAAGTGGAATTTTATCCCGCTGTCTTTGTACACTCTGGTAAACATGCGGTAGGTACCTCCATACAGGTCGTCCATGGCAATTACTTCATCACCAGCTTTCAGCATGCGCAGCACACAGTCGGTTGCCGCGAGTCCCGATGAAAATGCCAGGCCACGTGCGCCGTTCTCTATACTGGCCAGGGCATTCTCAAGCGCTGTCCTGGTTGGGTTGCCCCCGCGGCTGTATTCGTACCCGCTGATAAGCTGCCCGGGGCTTGTCTGCGCAAAGGTTGAAGTCTGGTAAACAGGTGGCATTACCGCGCCTGTGGCAGGGTCATAATGCTGGCCGCCGTGTATGGTTTTTGTGTTAAATTTCATATAAATGCAAATTTGTTATCAATTAATTTAGGCAAATTTACTGTTATTTGGTTATTCCAGCACAGGCGGTATAACCTTTTGCAAAACAATAACAAGACCATGACCAGATATCTTTGCATTATTATATTGGCTGTATGCCTTACAGGCTGCAAAAAAGAGAAAGAAGAAACCGATGCAGCTTCCCGGCCTGCAGCCGCGCCGGCTACACTTGCGTTTAAACAGGAAACGCACCAAAAGAAAACCACCCTGCCCTGCACCGATGGCTGCACAAGGGTAAGTATAACCGTACCTTTGGCAGAGAACATACCCGTAGTGGCCGACAGCATCAACAACAAAATATTTAACACTGTGAGGGGTATTGTATATTTTGGAGAGAAACCATCCAACGGAAAAACGTATGTAGAGATAATGGCTTCGTTTATTGGTGCGTATGACAAGATGAAGAAAGATTTCCCTAAAGACCCAATGGTACCTTGGGAAGCGAAAATTAGCGGAGAAGTGGGTTATAAGTGCGACAGCATTATTAACATAAAACTGAACCACTATATGTTTACCGGCGGGGCACATGGCTATTCGGGTGAAAGGTCCTTGCTGTTCAATGCCACTACAGGCCGGTCATTAAAGTATGCTGATATTTTTAATGATGTAAAAGCCTTTACCGCTTTCGCAGAAAAGAAGTTCAGGGAGAAGTTTAAGATCCCTGCCGGTAAGAATATCAATGCTACCGGGCTGATGTTCGAGAATGATAAATTTGTGCTTCCGCAGAACATATTCTTTACCAAAAACGGGCTGCTGCTGTATTACAATGCGTATGAAGTAGCCTCCTATGCCGAGCAGCAAAAGGAACTGCTGCTGCCGTATGAGCAGGTGCAGCAGTATTTAAAGGTGAAGTAGCATAAATTATTAAGTTTCGGATTATGAGTTACGTGTTGACTCGCAACTTGTAACCCGAACTATATAACTTACACAAACTTCCTCAGCTGCATCATAATTCCCAAATGCACCCCTTCATGATAATTATTAAAAGCAATAGCAAATTCAACCGATGTAAGCACAAAGCCTAATTCGGTTTTTCTTTCGGTATAACCGGTAAACAAACCGTTGCGGTAATCTTCTTCTGTTTTTTCTATAGTTGAAAATAACAGAGACTTTATTTCATCGGCTTCCTCCTGTGTCACGTCACGTTCCGGCTTTGTGCCGCGCATGTACATGGCAATTAACTCCTTGCTTACCATTGGCTGTTGCCCTGAACCCATGTATACCAGCATTTGCTGCGAAACAATAATATGGCCAATGTTCCAGATGAGGTTGTTGTTAAAACCCGCAGGTATTTTGTTCAGTTGCTCCAATGTATAATTTTCAAAGTAGCGGTTATAAACTTCGCGGCTTGTACGGGTAATATTAAATTCGTTTTCCATTTTTGATGATGATTTTTATGCGTATAAAAGTAACAATTTTAGTTTTCAGTCGCAGTCGCAGTTCACATTTTGATGAGACCGAGGACTGTGACTGTGACTTTTCTATCTTTGTAAAATGAGAGCAATATTTTACCTTAAGACCTGCGATACCTGCAGGCGCATACTAAAACAATTACCGAATACCGAATCTTTTGAACTACGTGAAATAAAGTCGCAGCCCATTACTGCCTCCGAACTGGAAGAAATGCGCCGCCTGGCCGGCAGCTATGAGGCGCTGTTCAGCAGGAAAGCAACGCTGTACAAAGAGCGTGGGCTGAAAGACAAGCAGCTTACCGAGGATGATTATAAAAACCTCATCCTGGAGCACTACACGTTCCTGAGCCGCCCCGTGGTAGTTGATGGCGAAAACATCTTTATAGGCAACAATGCCAAAACGGTTGAAGCCGCCATTGCGCATTTGTCTGAATAATCAGGAATCGCCACCTCGTTTATTTTTATAACTTTGTGGCTTTAAATTTTTTGCATGATACAGTCGATGACGGGTTTTGGAAAGGCTTCTTTGCAATTACCTACAAAAAAAATAACGGTTGAAATAAAGTCGCTTAACAGCAAAGGACTGGACCTTAACGTGCGGATGCCTTCTGCTTTCAGGGAGATGGAATTAGGGCTAAGAAACCAGATAGCCCAAAAACTGGAGCGTGGTAAAATTGATTTTTCACTTTTTGTAGAAATAACCGGGGAAGAAACTTCATCTAAAGTAAATGTACCCATTGTAAAAGCCTACATAAACCAGCTTAAGGAAGTAGTAGATGGCGATGAGACCGAACTACTGAAAATGGCCGTACGCATGCCAGATGCGTTAAAAACCGAGCGTGAGGATATTGATGAAGGGGACTGGGCTTTAATACAGGGCGTTATAGAAGAAGCACTGAATAATATCCATAATTTCCGTGTTACCGAAGGTGTAGCGCTGGAAAAGGAGTTTCTGGTGCGTATTTCGAACATCCTTTCACTGATGAACGAAACCGTATCGCTTGATGGCGAGCGCATACAAAACGTAAAAGACCGCCTGCATAACGCAATCGAAGAGCTGAAGCTGAATGTGGACGAAAATCGTTTTGAGCAGGAATTGATATACTACCTGGAAAAAATGGATATTACAGAAGAAAAGGTGCGCCTTGAAAACCACCTGAACTATTTTATCGAAACCCTTGCCGGAACCGAGGCTAACGGGCGCAAGCTTGGCTTCATAACCCAGGAAATGGGCCGCGAGATAAATACCATGGGGTCAAAATCCAACCATGCAAAAATGCAAAAGCTTGTGGTGCAGATGAAGGACGAGCTTGAAAAGATAAAAGAACAGGTACTGAACGTACTATAGTTGCGGGTTGAAAGTTGCGGGTTCAGCGTTAGAGGTACTGTTTAACCCGAAACTATTAAACCCGTAACCCGTAAGACAACACAACAATGAATAAAGGAAAACTGATTGTATTCTCGGCTCCGTCAGGATCGGGAAAAACCACCATAGTAAGGCACCTGCTGGAGCAGGCCGACCTTAACCTTGAATTTTCTGTATCAGCAGCTACACGTGAGCCACGCGGTGAAGAGGTAGACGGTAAAGACTACTATTTCATCTCACTAAAGGAATTCAAGCAGCACATTAAGAACGAAGATTTTGTGGAGTGGGAAGAGGTGTACCGGGATAATTTTTACGGCACGCTGAAAAGCGAGGTGGAGCGTATTTGGGCCAAAGGCAAAAACGTTATATTTGATATTGATGTGGCGGGAGGGCTTCGCATCAAAAAGAAATTTCCTGAAGAAACACTGGCCGTATTTGTAAAGCCACCCAGTATCGATGAGCTTAAGATACGCTTGAAGAAACGATCAACCGAAAGCGATGACAAGATAAACATGCGCATTGCGAAGGCATCGGTAGAAATGGCTACGGCACCGCAATTTGATACCATCATTAAAAATTATGACCTTGATGTGGCTAAGGAAGAAGCTTATAAGTTAGTGAAAGAATTCATCAGCAAGTAATCCGCAGGCAGTCACGCTGAGCCTGTCGAAACGCAGACAGTAATGAAAATAGGGCTTTATTTCGGAACCTTCAACCCCATTCACATCGGGCATCTTGCCATTGCCAACCACATGGCTGAATTTAGCGGGCTGGACCAGGTATGGCTGGTGGTAACGCCACATAGTCCGCATAAAAAGAAAAGCACCCTGTTGGATGATCACCACCGCCTGCAGATGGTACACCTGGCTACTGAAGATTACCCTAAGCTAAAACAATCTGACATTGAGTTTAAGCTCCCGCAGCCAAACTATACTGTACATACGCTGGCACACCTACAGGAAAAATTTCCGCAGCATGAGTTTTCGCTGATAATGGGTGAAGACAACCTCAACTCGCTCCACAAGTGGAAAAACTATGAAGTAATCCTTCAAAATCATGATATTTATGTGTACCCAAGAGTAAACGGAGAGGTAATGGACCCTGAGCTGGAGACACACCCAAAAATACACAGGGTTGATGCCCCGATTATGGAGATATCTTCAACTTTTATACGAGAGAGTATAAAAGCAGGCAAAAACATTCGCCCCCTGCTTCCTCATAAGGTTTGGGAGTATGTGGAGCACAATCTTTTCTATAAAAAGTAACTGCTATACTTAACATTACTTTATAATCTTACCACCCCGCTTTTTGTAACTTTAACCAGGCAAAATAAAAGGCGGTACAGGATTTCCCTAAACCGCCTTTTAAAACACCAAAAACAAAAAATTTAACTAACCTGATTGTAATTCTTTCGTTCAAATATTGAAACCAGATACTATAACGCTACAATTGAAAAATTATTGTGGCGATATTTTAAATTTGAATGTTAAAATTTCAGACGATTACTTTTTAGGTCGGTTTACAATATAATTGCGGCATCCTGTTATTTTAAGTATTTTTGGCTTTTTAAACAATAAACGAGCAAATGAACGAAACTCCTAAGTTCGCTGTTATAGGTGGCGGAAGCTGGGCTACGGCCATAGCCAAGATGCTTTGCGTGAACGTACCCGAAATAGCCTGGTACATGAGGAACAATGATGCCATTGAACATATAAAACTTCAAAAACACAACCCTAATTATTTAAGTTCGGTAGAGTTTGACACCAATAAACTACGGCTTACAAGTGATATTAATGAAGCTGTTGCCTATGCCGATTATGTAATATTTGCCATACCGTCTGCTTTTTTAAGTAATGAGCTGGAGAAATTAACCATAAGCCTAGAAGGGAAGGTAATTTTTTCGGCCATAAAAGGTATTGTACCCGAAACAAGCCTGATAGTAGGAGAGCATTTTCATGAAAAATATACTATTTCTTATGATAACATTGGCGTGATTACAGGCCCTTGCCATGCTGAAGAAGTGGCTTTGGAACGCTTATCATACCTGACTATAGCCTGCGGCAATGAGGATAAGGCAGGCATAATGGCACGCCACCTGAACAGCCACTATATAAAAACAAAAATATCGGATGACATTGTAGGCACAGAATATGCTGCGATGCTAAAGAACATCTATGCTATAGCGGCCGGTATTGCCCACGGCCTCGGTTATGGCGATAACTTCCAGGCCCTGCTCATGAGCAATGCTATACGTGAGATGAAGAAATTCATCCGTAAGGTGCATAAAATGAAGCGTAATATTAATGATTCTGCTTATCTGGGTGACCTGCTAGTTACCGGCTACTCTGTATTTTCCCGCAACAGGATGTTCGGGAACATGATAGGCAAAGGCTACACGGTAAAATCGGCCATGATGGAAATGAGCATGGTAGCCGAAGGTTATTATGCCGCTAAAAGTGCACATAAACTAAATAAAGAACTTGAAGCCAAAACGCCTATTATAAATGCGGTATATGGCATTTTATATGAAGGAAAGGACGCCAAGGCCGAATTTAATAAACTGACGGATAAACTGGATTAAAACACGCTGACATGGATCATCTAATAAATCACCCGGGTATATTGACTGGCTTTTCTATAATCATTATCATTATGCTCCTGCTGGACCTGGGCGTTTTTAATAAGCACAGCCATGTGGTTTCAAACAAAGAGGCTTTGGTATGGTCTGTAGTCTGGATATCGCTTGCCATGATTTTCAGCGGAGTGATTTATTATTACCTGGGTTTTGAGCAGTTTACACAGTTCCAGAGCGCCTACTGGATAGAAAAAGCCCTCTCGGTTGATAACCTCTTTGTGTTTATCCTGGTCTTCGGGTTTTTTAATGTACCTAAGTACCTTCACCACAAGGTGCTGTTCTGGGGTATTATAGGTGCCTTGGTTTTCCGGGCAATATTCATTTTCACGGGTGTAGAATTGATAAACCTCACTTACCTGCCGGAGATGGAGATCTTCGGGCAAACTGTACGCATAAACGCAGTGCTTTCCATATTCGGTATTTTCCTTGTGGTGGCAGGTATAAAGTCATGGTCGGCTCATGAAGATAATGACGAGAATAAAGATTTTTACAAAAGCCCGGGGGCCAGGATCGTGCACAAATTCTTTAAAGTGACCAATAACTTTGAGGGTAGCCGTTTCTTCATCAAAGTTAACGGTAAACGTATGGCTACGCCATTGCTTGTAGTGGTGGCTGTAATTGAGTTTACCGACCTTATTTTTGCGGTAGACTCCATACCTGCCATATTCGCCATAGCGCCAAACGACCCGTTCATATTATATACCAGTAATATTTTTGCCATATTGGGACTAAGGGCGCTTTATTTTCTGCTGGCGAACTTTATGTACATGTTCAGCAGGCTGCATTATGGCCTTGCAATAATATTAGCATTTATAGGTATTAAAATGCTTATAGGGCCTTTCTACCACATTTCTTCACCTGCATCGCTGGCAGTGGTGGGCGGTGTGCTTATAATCTCTGTAATCGCCTCGCTTATGTTCCCTGTAAAAGAAAAAAAGTAAAAAATATTTGAAGCTGATGCAACCTTTTTGATTTTTGATGCGTCTACCTTATATCAATCATCAATCAAACGCTGCCTGCACGCCTCATCAGCATCAACTGCACGAAAGCATATAAACCAAAAAGCCAACCTCAACAGTTGGCTTTTTTGTTAGTTTATCGTTATCTCATCAATAAAAATAAAAGCATCACCGCCATGACCCTGGTGCCCTTCCGGCAGCTTACCATAGTTCCTGGCAATCACTTTTACATAGCGAGCATTTGCATTTACAGGCGCTTCAAAATATTTGGTAAACACATCGTCCCTCATTGTTTCAACATCAATATCTACAGCCTTAAGAAGCGCAAAATTCACATTATCATCAGATACGTAATACTCCACACGCTTAGGCATCAGTATCCATGCACGGCTGTCCTGCAAATAGTCGGAATTAACACGGGTAATTTTGGTTTTCTTCTGCAGGTCTATCACTGCTTCAAAATCCTGGCTCTGGTACCCCTGCCATTCGCCTTTACGCCAGTTGACGTCGCCAAGTATGCCATCAATAAGCCCTTCCGGCCCACCGGCATGGTAAGCACGGTTGTACTTTGACTTGATGGTGATAGTATAGTTATTTGGCTTTTTAAAGAACTCTGCATAAACAACTGCGCTTTTCTGTCCATCGTTGTCAATATAGGCTCTAATTACAGCATCATGATCTATTGTAACAGGCCCTTCATATGGCTTGTAATCAGGAATGTGGAATTCATTAAGACCTTCTATTTTATCTACATCATAATATATCCTCTCCCCTTTGGTATTGCTTGTAATACTTACAACCATCTTATCTTTAAAGCCCTTTCCTGCAGCCTCGATTACAGGCGCTGTTACAAAAGGCACATGCTTATCCTTAGACTTTTTTTGACTGATGCTTACTGTGCCTAATTGTTCCTTAGTCAATGATTTATTATCAAGGTTAAATTTTACCTGCGTATAAAAAGGTTCTGTACTGTCCCAATAGCTGTCGCCGGGAGTTACATCATACAGTCCCAGGCTGCTCAACACATACCACGCGCTCATTTGGCCGCAGTCTTCATTACCTATCAGGCCATCAGGTGTATTGGTGTAGAAGTTATTGAGGATATAGTGAACTTTTTCCTTTGTCTTCTGCGGCTTGTCTACATAATTGTACAGGTAGGCCATGTGGTGGCTTGGCTCGTTACCCTGCGCATACTGGCCAATTAATCCTGTAACATCTACTTGTTCCCGGCCTGTAGTTTTGCTGGGAGCATTAAACATCTCGTCCAGCTTGGCTTCAAATTTATCCGCGCCTCCGTAAGCTGCAATAAGCCCTTCTATATCCTGCGGCACAAAGAACGTGTAGTGCCAGCTGTTGCCTTCGGTGTAGTTGTTGTTTACCTCCCGTGGGTCAAATGGCTTGTCCCAGCCGCCATTCTTCTTGGGGCGCATATGGCCTGTTTGCTTGTCAAATACGTTCTTCCAGTTTTGGGAACGTGTGATGAAGTAGTTGTAGTCTTCTTCCTTGTTCAATAGCTTAGCCATCTGCGCAATGCACCAGTCATCATAGGCATACTCTAATGTTTTCGAAACGCTTTCGTGCTCGTCATCAATGCTGATGAAGCCGTTCTTTTTATAAGCTTCCAGCCCGAGGTGGTCCAGCATCGCACTGGCTTTAGCAGCTTCAAATGCTTTGTTGTAATCAAAACCTTTAATGCCTTTGGCCATGGCATCAGCCATAACCGACACAGAATGATAGCCTATCATGCAATCAGTCTCATTGCTGGCCAGTTCCCAAACCGGAAGCCTGCCGCCCTGCTCATATTGCGTAAGGAAGGTGTTAATAAAGTCAGCCGTACGTTTTTTATCAATGAGTGTATACAGCGGGTGCGCCGCCCTGAAAGTATCCCACAATGAAAATACCGTGTAGTAGTCAAACCCTTCGGCCTTATGGATCTCAAAGTCGCGCCCGCGGTACATGCCGTCTACATCCATGGCAATGTTAGGCTGCATCATGGTATGGTATAGTGCGGTATAAAACACAGCAAGTTTATCTTTGTCGGCTGATGTTACCTCTATCTTGCTCAACTCCTTGTTCCATAGCGCTTCCGCAGATGCCTTAGCTTTTTTAAAGTCCCAGTACGGCATTTCGGCTTTCATGTTCTTGGCCGCACCTGCATAGCCTGTAGGCGACAATGCCACTTTTATCAGCAGCTTTTCGCCCTTCTTTACATCTTTGCTGAAGCTGAGTGCGAGTAACGACCCCGCAAATGTTTTGTCCGTTACCTTGGCAGGCGCAAAGGCATTGTTATTTACGGCAGTTATCTTCATCGGGGCGCTAAACTCAATACGCGCATACACATACTGGTCGCGTGCCCAAGCCTCGCTGCGGCGCAATACTTCAATTGTTTTATTATCAATAACCCTCACCTCGCCCATAAGGAGCTTATCACGGTGGTTCAGGTCCAGGATGATATTGGCCTGCCCTGTTTTACTGAAAGTATACTGGTGCAGCCCTACCCTTGTAGATGATGTTAATTCTACCTGTATAGCGTCATCATCAAGCAGAACAGAATAATAGCCTGCCGATGCTTTCTCATTGCTGTGTGAAAAAGTTGATGAGTAATCTTTATTACCCAACTTTGGCTCACCCATAGTTGGCATGAGCATAATATCACCATAATCCGACACTCCTGTACCATTCAGGTGCGTGTGCGAAAAGCCGTAGATGACGATGTCGGAATAATGATAACCGCCGCAGCCATCCCAACTGCCGTCAATACGGGTATCGGGGCTTAGCTGCACCATCCCGAACGGAACGGTTGCCCCGGGAAAGGTGTGGCCGTGGCCGCCGGTGCCTATAAACGGGTTGACATGTTTGGCATAATCTGCCTTTTGTGAATACGTATAAATTGATGTACATAACAGCAGTAGCAGTGCTGATTTTTTCATGTTCCTGAAATTTTGATAAAGTTGAAAATTTTCAGGAACATACGCAAAGGAGCGAGGCACGAATTACCTAATCTCACAAATTACATCGCAACTGTTAATTAGGGTAATTTGTGAGATTAGGGGCGAAAAGATAATAAGTTTTTACTTTTGTTCCCTTTTGACGAAGGAGAAATCTCTTGAGATTCCTCACGCTCCGTTGCACTACGGTTCGGAATGGAACAGCCGCTGTTTACTTAAGCAATACACCTTCTTTAAATATTACAGGCACTTCCTGTACATTATCTTCAGCAATGGTTCCCGCTTTAAAAACATAATTTTTGTCGTACAGGGTATTACCTATAAAGAACGTAACCATAAAGCTGTTATCCAGCTCCAGCACGCTGCTTTCCATCATCTCGATCTTAACAGCAGTATCAGGCTGTACTTCGGTAAAGGCATGCCGCATTGTAGATGTTTTGCGCTGCTCCCCGTTCAGTTCTCCCGAAGCATTTGAAACAACAATTGCCGTTTCCAGCTTGTGCTCGCTGTTATTTACCAGGTAGGCGTACCATGTTTTCTCCATGAAATCGTCATTCCACTCCTGGATTGCGGCTACATAAACATTTTCAACTTTGGGTATAATGATGTCTTTTTTCATACTATATACTCGACTTAAACTGCTCAAGGAAACGCACATCATTCTCATAGAACATACGGATGTCGCCTATCTGGTACATTAGCAGCGCAATACGCTCTATACCCATACCAAAAGCAAAGCCATTGTATTTTGTGGAATCTATTCCGCAGTTTTTAAGTACATTAGGGTCTATCATGCCGCAGCCCATAATTTCCAGCCATCCTGTACCTTTGGTTATCCTATAGTCAACCTCGGTTTTAAGGCCCCAGTATACATCCACTTCAGCACTTGGTTCTGTAAAAGGGAAGTATGACGGGCGGAGGCGTATTTTGCTCTTGCCGAACATTTCTTTGGTAAAGTATTGCAGCGTCTGCTTCAGGTCGGCAAAAGAAACATCTTTGTCTATATACAAACCTTCAACCTGGTGGAAAGTACACAATGATCGCGATGATATCGCTTCATTCCTGTACACCCTTCCGGGAGATATGGTGCGGATAGGCGGCTTGTTCTCTTCCATATAACGCACCTGCACCGATGATGTATGGGTACGCAGCAGGATATCAGGATTTGTCTGGATAAAGAATGTATCCTGCATGTCCCTTGCCGGGTGGTATTCCGGAAGGTTAAGCGCGGTAAAGTTGTGCCAGTCGTCCTCGATTTCTGGCCCTTCTGATACATTGAAGCCAATGTTCGAAAATATATCGATTATCTGGTTCTTAACGATAGATATCGGGTGGCGCGACCCTACCTGGAACGGTTCGCCCGGACGTGTAAGATCGCCATAAATGCCTTTAGCTTCTTCTTTATTCTCAAGCGCTTCCTGCAGTTCGGTCACTTTGCCTTCAGCTGCTTTTTTAAGGGCATTGATTACCTGCCCAAACTCTTTCTTCTGGTCGTTCGGCACGTTCTTAAATTCAGCAAAAAAATCATTTAGAACACCTTTCTTACCCAGGAATTTAATCCTGAAGGCTTCCAGTTCTTCCTTATTTTGTGTAGAGAAAGCTTCCGCTTCGGCAATATAATCTTTAATCTTGTCTATCATTGTTACTCAGTAAAGTGTGCAAATTTAGCGATTTCGGGCTAATTGTTTTGTATAATTATACAGCTGTTTTTACAATGTGAGTTACTGTATCAGCCCTTTCTCCAGGAAATAATCAACAATGGCGCCCTTCATCAGGATGCTTTGCTCCCCCGCTTTCAGTGGCGGAAGCTGTTCCTTAACAGTATAATGCGGCCAGCCGTCTTCATCAAAATGGCTGAAATCATAATACCCATAAGGCTCCAGCAGGCGGCAAATGGCTATGTGCATAAGGTTTACCTTTTCATCTTTTTTGAATTTACGGTTAAACTGCCCCAGTTCCTGTACACCTATAAGGTAAATAACAGCATCAAGGTCAAGGGTTTCGCCATCGGCAAAGCGGTTAGATAGTATAGTTACAAGCTGTTCCCAGCGTTCTTTTAGTTGTTCGTCTCTTGACATAAGTATTAAATATCAGGCAAAGATAGCGACTTGAAATTTAATGCCCTTGCAATATAGTAACAGAGGTTTATCTTTGCGCCATGGCATTTATGGACATTATCCTTGGCGGTTTACTCCTGTACGGACTCATAAAAGGTTTGTGGCGCGGCCTGTTTGCTGAGCTTGCAGGACTGCTGTCGCTACTCGTGGGGCTTTTTGTAGCGATAAAGTTTTCAGGCCTTGTGGGCAAAATGCTGCAAGGCCATGTAGATAATCCCAAACATGCTGCCATTGCAGCCTTTGCCATTACATTCATAGCCGTGGTAGCAGGACTTTTTGTACTGGCTAAAGTATTTACCAAACTGGCATCATTTGCCGCGTTAGGGTGGCTCAACAGGCTGCTTGGCGGACTGTTCGGACTAATAAAGATGGCATTGATACTTAGCGTGACACTTAACTTTTTCCTAAAAATAAACAGTAATAATACTTTTGCGAAACAGGAAACACTTGATAAATCGCTGTTCTTTTACCCGGTACTCAAGATATCTAATTTTGTTTTCCCTGTCCTGGAAGAATGGTTTGAAGAGTATAAGAAAAATGCTGCTGCAAAAGAAGAGATATAATTATCTCAGTTCTTTTATATTGCTTTTCTCCAGCCATCCTGCGGTATCATCAGCAAGCTGAACTTTCACCTTATCGCCCTTCTCCTGTACCACATAAATCTTGGCACCTTCATGAATAGTAAAACCATCGGAAGCACCGTCGTCGGGCGTTTCTTTTAAGGTAACTGATTTAGCAAAAACGATAGCGGGGCGCTCACCTGCGGCTTCAACCCGTACAAAGAAGGCGAAGCCAATGCAAACCACCATGAACAGCAATGATATTATCATTCCGCAAAAAAAGCCCTGTTTCGATGCCGATTTAACGGTGAAATAGTAACCGATAAAAAGCAGCACGCTTAAAAAAGCAAAAACTACTGCGACCCATGCCCAGCTGTCATAGTGAAAGTTACCGGCCCAGTTATACATGAGTTTTGATATTCCTGTCCTGGGCATGGCTTTAATATCATCAACCGCGAGCTTTTGTGCAAAGCCAAGGTTAACTAAAATATCTTTATCGCCCGGGTTTAGCTGAAGTGCTTTTTCATAGTTATAAATAGCGGGGCCAACCTTCTTTAGCTGATAATACGCATTACCAAGGTTAAAATATACCTCAGCCGACTCTTTTCCGTTTTCAATAATACCTTCATAAGCCTGTACGGCTTCAGCATATTTCTTTTGAGCGTACAGCTGATTGCCTTCTTTAAAAGCATCCTGCGCAAACACAATTTGCGAAAAAAATAATACTATGTAAAGCAAATTCTTCATTTGTCTTAATACTTTGTACTTAATACTATACCTGCTTTTCCAGGGCTGTTATTACTGCCACTGCACTTTCATAATCCTGCTGCATGGCTGTGCCCGATGAAGGCGCATAGCGGGCAAATTCACAGTTGTTCATGATCCTGATAAAATCACTCACTGTTTCAGGCAAAGCCCCTTTAGACAACAGCAGTGTGCGGATGTTATCCTTACTCATTTCAGACGTTTCGATGTTCAGCTTCGCCTTCAGGAAGTTGTGCAGGGCCTTCTCCAGCGCTACATAGAACGGTTCTTTATTGCCCAGGTGGCTTCCTGCTTCAGAGAGGTATTTCTTAGCCAGCTTATTGCTCTGCCTAATCCTGTTGCCGGTAACATCATTATCAATCTCCTGCTTCTTTTTCTTTAAGATGATTAACAGCGGTATGGCCAGGAACGGAGCCACAAGCAATATCCAGAACAGTACGGAACCTAAAAAGTCTGGCGCACCCACCGCACGTAATGATGTACTTTGCGCAATAGCCCTGAACTGTTCGCCTTCCACCGACTGCTTTTGCGATACCGGCGTACTGTCATCACCTTGCGCAGTGCCTTCGGTTACTGTGATTGCTGTTTCTTTTGAAGTTATGGTTTTATAGGTTCCTGTTGACGGGTCGAAATAAGAGAAGCTGACCGGCTTAATAATAAAACTGTCTTTTTCCTGCGGTACAATTGTGTAAGCATCAGTAACGTTACCTTCCATGCCGGTAATCCTGGTATCAAAGTTCTCACGGTGTTCCGGATCATACATCTCCATCGATTCCGGCACCACAGGCTTTGGCAGGCTGAAAAGTTTCAAGTTGCCACGGCCTGATGCTGTTACACTCAACTGCAGCGACGACCCCTGCCCCACCTGCGTTTTAGAAGGTGTAACGCTAAATGTAAACGATCCTACAGCCCCTGTAAAATCAGCGGGGCGGCCATTTTCAGGGAGCGGCTTCACGTTTACATATTTGGTTTCTGCAGTTACTATCTTCTTAGTTTGCACAAACAACGGTTGTCCAAACATATCGGTACGCCCGGACGGCACCTCAAGAATAAGCTCCAGCGACAGAGGCTTTATTTCGAGCCTGCCGCTTTTTTGAGGGTATAGTATCGTCTGGTTTAATACAACCGAACGATAAAGCTTTCCTTTAAACATTTTTTCCTCTACTGTATATCCCTGAGATTTGAAGGTCTGGCTCCAGAAATCATTGTACTCAGGGCTACTGAGCTCTTTATCGCGCAAGATAGCAATGTTATCGGCAATGTATAGCCTGTAGGTTACGGCTATGGCTTCATTAATGTACGGGTTTAGCTTACTTATTTCTGCTATAAGATGCACACCCTCTCCTGATTCAGTCGGTTTCGCCCCGCTATAAGGATCAGTAGGGTCGGCCAGCTTTACGGCATTGGTCACAGTAATTTTAAAGGGGGCGGTGCGGTAAGTTCGGCCTTTAATTTCTATAGATGCCGGGCCAACAGTATGAGTTCCTTTTGCAACAGGCGCCAGTACAAAGCTATATGTCTTGCTGTAGCTTTTTACACCATTCACCCACGAGTTACTAATCATTTGTGATGGCCCTGAAGCCTGAAACCCTTTAAATGATGGCGGAACAAAATTATCGCCGTCTTCATTCATGGTAAATTCCACACGCAGGCGCTCATTAAGCCCAAGCGTAGTCTTGCTGGGTACAGCTTCAAACTTTACCTGGGCCTGCAGCCCCTGCAACATGCAAAGCAATATCAGTAAGATGTACTTTTTCATTTAATATCGGATGCTAAAAATCATCTGTTAGCTTAAAATTTACCAGTCCTTTTCCTGTTTTACAGGCTGAGATTTTGCGCGAGCCGAGTTCACCCTGTCCTGCACTTTCTTCTCTTCGTTATCCATAGCGTCCAGCATGCGCTCCATTTCTCCGCGCGAAGGATTTACATTAGCGCGTGTATTTTGGTCATTGCCCTGGCTGCCTTTGCCCTGTTGCGGTTTTGGCTGTTTATTTTGCTGGTCGTTACCACCGCCGCCTTTATTTTCCTCTTTATTGTTTCCCTGATTTTTATCTTTTTCCCTGTCCTGCGGGTTATTGTTATTTTCAGGCTGCTGATTCTTGTTCTCTTTAGCCTCGTTATCCTCTTTGCC
>JAEWKB010000015.1 GCA_023386255.1 Bacteroidota bacterium | reverse complement strand
GGATCAGGCTTATCTTGATGGTAAAGCAGCCATTGAACAAACATATAAAGATAACACCAAAGCACTGGATAAACAATTTGCCGACCAAAAAGCAGCAGATAAAATAGTTGAAAATGAAGTTGCACTTGCTGAGGCTAACACAAAGTACGAAGAGGATATGATAAATGAGCAAATTAGGTATGATGCCGAAGTTGCTAAACTAAAAGAACGTAAAGATCAGGGATTGCTTACAGAACAACAGTATAACACTTTACTGGAAGCAGAAACAAAGAAAAGTGCTGATATAAAATCAGCTATAGAGAAAGCGGCTATGGACAACAAGCTGCAGCTAGCTTCTGCAACGCTCAGCAATGTAATTACAATGGTCGGAAAAGAAAGTGCCGCAGGTAAGGCAGCTGCCATCGCCCAAACCACAATCGACACTTATAAATCGGCCATGTCAGCTTACTCCGGCATGACATCAGCCATACCTGGCCCTGTTGGTATTGCAGCAGGTATAGTGGCTGCGGCGGCTTCGGTAGCTATGGGTATTGCGAATGTAAAAAAAATCACATCAACTAAAACCCCAAAAGCCGAAAAAGGTGCGCTCTTTAGCATAGGCGGCAAAAGGCACAGTGCGGGTGGTACCCTATTTACCGGCGCCGACGGTACGCACTTTGAAGCCGAACAGGGTGAGCTTATAGGGGTGATGAACCGCAACGCTGCAAGGCACTTCATGGCGTTCAACAATGCGTTCCCTGCAGGATCGGGTACATCCGCAGGCAACTATTTTGCGGGTGGCGGAATTGTATCGCGTGAAATTGCATCGCCTGCTGTAAACGCTGATGAACTTGCTGCCAAAATAGCCGAGGCCAACCGCTCCCTCCCTGCCCCTGTTGTCGCAGTGCAGGACATTATTACCGAAGGCAACAGCTATGTAAAGGTTCGCGACGGCGCTAATTTTTAGATTGTTATTTTGTAAGCATACAATTTAATGCCCCCATAAGTTTATTGGCCTCGCCTGTAAGCATTCCTCCCTTGTATTTATACAGCATAAAGCTTACAATCCTGTTCTTGCTTAGCAGTGCTATTTCAGCTGGTGTCAGGATTATAAAAGCATAGTAATGTGCCGATCGGCTATCATCCTTAACAATAGGCATTTTTGGCCTGGTAATTTTTTTATTATTTTCAAGTTCTATGGTCACACCGTCGCCTGTCTCCCATCCATCGGAAGAAGTTTCCAGCATAAGTTCATATTCCTCTTTAGTACCGGTTTTGGTTTTGCTCCTTGTTTTAGTTAGCTTGTACATAAACTGCAAGCCGGCTGAAAATTCCTCTTCTCCTGCGGCAGTTCGCACAGTTATAAGATCACAGTAAAAATCCGGAGGGAGCTTTAGGCCGCCATTGATTACATTAAAATAATAATCTGTAGGAGTTTTGGGGTTATACTTATAATATATAGCCTCATTAGTGGCTGTATCTACAAACTTGATAAGATACCTGCCCTGTTCGTATTTAGATTGTAAAGGCTCTACAGCGGTAACTTTAAAAGTCCTGTTTCCAAAGGCATCGGGGCTGGTCTTGTATTTAGCATTTTTTTTATATACATCACTGAGGCCTTCATCCGAATAAAAATAAGAATATCCATGATAATAATTTATTTTCCATTCCGGAAGCGGCTCAACTTTTACCTCTTCATTCAGCAAAAGCTGCGGCCTTTGATTAGGAAAGTGTTCCTGCCCTGATACGGTAATTGCAGATAAAAATAAAAAAAGCAGAATAATTTTATTCATGATAGTACAGTTATGTAAGAAAATAGTCTTAGCTGCAAATATAGAAGAATATTTTAAACATCGATGTTTTTGTTATCATTTAAATGGAAAATATACTCTCGGGCTGGAAGAATTTCCTCCGCAAGAGCGAGGTGGTTGAAGCCGTAGCCAAACAACGCGCCGCTATTTGCGCCACCTGTCCCAACGCCAGGCAAGGGAAACTCCTCGCCTTTATTAAAGATGAGTTAACAGAAATTGAAGGCGCTTACTGTACTGCCTGTGGTTGCCCGCTATCGGCCAAAGTGCGCTCTAATGATATTTGTCCTGAAAATAAATGGTAATGACCCGCTACGAAACCATCCTGAACCTCGGTGATAACTTCATTGAACTGGTACAGCAAAAGCTCATTCCTGTACACTTGCCTGCCTGGAAGGGGTATTATGAGGCGTACCTGGATGAGAAAAAAGCATCTATGAGCAGCCGCGTGAGGGTCAGCAAAACTGAAATAGCTTCAAACATAGCAGGCCGCTTTAATATTACCGAGCGCACGCTGTATAATGTCATTGCTTTTATGGAGGGGGAATAACAGCAATGCTGTCATTCTGACGAAGGAAGAATCTCATAATAATTGAGATTCTTCACTTCATTGCATTACGTTCAGAATGACAAGAAAGGTTACCTACTTTTTCATCAGGCACTTCAGCATGCCCTGCAGTTTGTCGCCTTCAGTATATTTCTTTTCAAATTTTGATATTTTGCCGCTCACTACTTTGCTTTGGGTAAGCATGGCAACTTCGGCGGTAGTAAGCTCTATGGTAGCAGTGTACACAATGTTATCGTTACGGGTAAGCATAACGGCTTCGGCATCGGGTCTTTCAAATTTACGTCCATCTTCCAGCACCAGTGTTACGCCACGCAGCATGCTTATCACCTGCTCTACCGTTACGGCCTCCAGCCTGTATTTTACGTCTTTGCCTTTTTTAATTTTTACTACATGCAGCCCTTCGGTAATACTGGCAACAATTTTTTTCTCGCCACTTGCCTTGTCGGTACTTTCAGTAATGTAATCGCAGTAAAAGTCATCCGGGTACTTCAGGCCGCCAACCACTTCAAAGTAGTATTTGTTCTGGCTCTCAGAAAGTTTTGTGTATTTATAATAAAGCGACTCATTTTTAACCGTATCCTGCAGCTGTATCAGGTAGTTCTTTATACCCTGGCTGTCGTAAGGGCGAATGTCGGTCACCTTGAAATAACGGTTGGCCAACGCATCGTGCCTGGTACGGTTATTTTTATTAGCGGCGTAGCGGTTTACCATCTTGTCATCTTCAAAAAAAGCATCGTAGCCTTTTTGGTAATTCAGCTCGCCTTCGGTAAGTGCTTTAACCTTAACGGTTTTAGAAAGTAATAATTCGGGGCGCATCCCGGGAGAATCCTGCGCCGTGGCCATGGCCGAAACAAAAAGCGCAGCAAGCAGTAATATAATTTTATTCATGTATAGCTGTGTATGTGGCGTTTATGCGCCAAATATATTGTACAGCTTTTAAATGATTGATAATTTTAAGAGTCGAGACGATAAAGTGTAAGGAAATGTCGGTGAAATTACGAAATAGCTATAGTACCGTAACTACAACCGGCTTATACTGTTTCATACATTATTAACCATTCAAGATAATTTTGCATATTCATCTGTTATGAGTATATTGGAACTGTATTTCCACAAGAAAGACTCCCTCCAATATAGATATAGCTATAGTAGATGTTGTTATCGAAACTGTGCCAAGAATATCAAGTATAGCGCTTCATCTTTACTTCAGCTTACAGGTATTATTTGTGATTATGCCTCAGCGCAAAATGTAATCTGTTACTGCTATTGCAGTAATAAACCATTTACAAATCACACAAAAGGGAGCATTTTAGGAATCAGCAATACAGTAGAATGGCGAGGATTGTAGTATCAATGGAGTATAACTTTCGGGAAGCTGGTAAGAGAGTAACTCCTGTAGCTATAACGACATCAGGCAATGTAATAGGACTAAATACAAGCTTTACCAACAGGAGCCGTAATTGTACAATTGATATTCTATAACTATAATTATTATGATGAAATTTTTTATGATATTTTTTATGTTGTTTGTAATTAATACAGACACTCAGGTAATTAAACTTCCTCAATATTACAAAGGTCAAGGTGTGATATTTGATAAAGGTACTTTATATATTGCTAAAGACGAAGATTACCTGGAACCGGTACAGATAAATATTAAAAATGCTATTGAGGTTGAAGAATTATTTTTAAAGCAATATTATTATCGACAAATATACTTTGATAAAAAGTTTAATCAACCTTTAACAAGTAACAAGTATCATGAGCCAAAATATGTAAAAAATAAATTCAGGAGATATAATAGACAGTATTATGG
>JAEWKB010000324.1 GCA_023386255.1 Bacteroidota bacterium | reverse complement strand
GTTATAGTCAACGCACAGTCAAGGGGCATTAAAATTGCTTACATTGACATGGAATATATTCTTGAAAAGGTTCCTGACTATGCTGAGGCAAAGAACCAGCTGGAGCTTAAGGCCCAGAAATGGAAACAGGAGATTGAAGTTAAGAAAAATGACATTAATAAGCTTAAGGAAAGCCTTAAAGCAGAAAAAGTGCTTTTGACTAAAGAGCTCGTTACAGAAAGGGAAGAAGAAATTGCGTTCCTTGAAAAAGACCTTCTTGATTTTCAGGAAAAAAGATTTGGTCCTAAAGGTGATTTGATTTCCCAGAAGGCAGTTCTTGTAAAACCGATACAGGACCAGGTTTTCACAATAGTACAGGATATATCTGAAGCAAAAAAATATGATTTTGTTTTTGATAAATCTTCAGACCTTACAATGCTTTTCGCTGCCCAGAGGCATGATATAAGTGACCAGGTTATCAGGAGAATGACAAGATCGGCAAAAAGGGAACAGCTGAGCAGCAAAGAAATAAAACGTCTTGAAGAACAGGAAGCCAAAGAAGACCTGGCTGATGATCCTGATTTTGTTGATAAGCAAAAAGCCGCGGAAGAGAAAAAAGCAGCTAGACAAAAACTTATTGATGACAGGAGGGCAGCACAGCAGGCTAAAAGACAGGAAGCGATAGACAGGCGTGAAAAAGCGAAGCAGGACCGTGATGCCAAGCGCAACGGAACACAAACCACAGCTCCTGCCGGTACACCGGCTAATAATAATGCTGCAACGCCTGCCGGACAGGACCTTGACTCTGATGATACTCCAGCTAACAGCGGTACAAGCACCAACAGGAATTCAACGAATGCCAATACAGGTACTGTAAGGCCGCAAACGCAGCCACAGGTGCAGGGCGAAAACAGCAATCAGGTAAAAACTACCGCTACTGAAGTTCCTGAAGAAGGTACACAAAGCAGTGTAGACAGGCAAAATAATGCGCAGGCGATTAGGGAACAAAAAGCCGCTGAACGCAAAGCTATACTTGAAGAAAGAAAAAAGCAGAGGCAGCAAAAGCTTGATGAGAGAGCCGCAGCCAAGAAAGCACGTGAAGAAAATAACAAACCCGAACAACAAGAGAACAAAAACGAAAATTAATATTATTAACACTTAAGAATGATGAAACAATTGAAATCTTTACTAATCGCTGCATTGTTATTTATAGGAGCAAGTCAGACAATTTCAGCACAAGCTAAAGTAGCACATATAGATGTGACTGAACTTATGCAAAACATGCCTGAAATGAAAGCTGCACAGGCTCAACTTGAAAAGATTGGTAAGACGTATGACAATGACTACAGGACTATGGTACAGGAATACCAAAACAAACTAAAAAAATATGGTGACGAAGAAGCTACTGTAACTGCCGCTGTAAATGAGACCCGTACTAAAGAGGTACAGGATATGGCACAAAGGATACAACAGTTCCAGACAACGGCTACTAAAGAGCTTCAGCAAAAGCAGGAAGATATCCTTAAACCTATTATGGATAAAGCAAGGGCTGCTATACAAAAAGTTGCTAAAGCCAAAGGATACCAGTATGTACTTGATTCTACAACAGGAAGCGGTGTATTGGTAGCTGACGGGCCAAACCTTTTAGCTGACGTTAAAAAAGAACTTGGTTTCCAATAATCAATATCGGGAACAACAGTAAACGGCTTATTTTAAAAATAAGCCGTTTTTTTTATCTTTGCTTATATGAGTAGTAATGCAAATCCAATAGGTTTATTTGATTCAGGAATTGGCGGAACATCTATTTGGAAAGAAATACATAACCTTCTGCCAAATGAGAATACCATTTACCTTGCGGACAGTAAAAATGCCCCCTACGGCCAAAAATCTAAGGAGGAAATAATACAGCTAAGCATTAAAAATACAGAGTATTTATTAAATCAGGGCTGTAAAATTATAGTTGTTGCGTGCAACACAGCAACTACAAACGCTATTAAGGAATTAAGGGGCTCTTACAAAGTTCCGTTCATCGGGATCGAGCCGGCCATCAAACCTGCCGCAAATTCTTCAAAAACTCAAATTATAGGAATACTGGCTACTAAAGGGACATTAAGTAGCGAACTGTTTCACAATACGGTAGCAGGACTAAAAGATGTGAAGGTTATTGAACAGGTGGGATATAACCTGGTAAAGCTTATTGAAAACGGACAGCTTGAATCGGAAGAAATGGACATGCTGCTCCACCAATACCTGCAACCTATGATAGAAGCCAATATAGACTACCTGGTGCTGGGTTGCAGCCATTATCCGTACCTTATCCCCCAAATAAGAAAAATCCTGCCAGAGGGCATTAAAATCATTGATTCGGGCGAGGCGGTGGCCCGCCAGACAAAGTATATACTTGAGCAGGCTAATCTTCTGAATGGTTCTGAACAAAAATCCTCACACGTATTTTACACAAACAGCAATCCTCAGGTCCTAAATGAAATCCTGGAGCATAGATATAGCGTGATACAAAAAGACTTTTAATCTCTATTTAAACCACGAAGAATACATCACGTAGTTACCTGAAATACGTTCTATTTCCCCTGCAAAATCAGATTGGTCTATATCCTTAACCTTACGTGCAGGCACACCGGCATATATAGTCCCTGACTCTACAATTGTATTTTGTGTTACAACAGCGCCGGCGGCTATTATAGAGTTGCTTTTTACAATGCAGTTATCCATAACTATAGCCCCCATACCAATTAACACATTGTCTTCAATTTTACACCCGTGTACAATGGCATTATGCCCAATAGAAACATTATTTCCAATCTCTGTAGGGTGTTTTTTATAAGTGCAATGTATAACGGCTCCATCCTGAACATTTACTTTATTCCCCATTTTAATATAATGCACGTCTCCTCTTATTACAGCATTAAACCAAACGCTGCATTGTTCACCCATGATAACATCCCCCACAATAGTAGCATTATCTGCCACAAAGCAATCATCCGGTATTTGCGGATATTTACCGTTAACTTCTTTGATTATCATATCTTAAAAACAAATCGTCCCGATATGGTTATATCGGGACGGAATTAATAACAATCTCTTATAATTAATTAACTGCAGGACAATTACAATCATACTTTTCCCTTTTGCAGAATAAGTTTAAACCAAGTGTAATTTGGTGAAAGCCTCCGTTATCAAACTTAACGTCTCCTGTTAAATAAGAGTAAGTATAGGCAAACATAAAGTTTTTGTAGTTTATACCAATAATCGGAGTGAAATACTGTAAGTTTTGGTCTTGTGCGCTATTTCCATCAGCATACTGTGCGCCATCAAGCGCTCTCCTGTAAGATAATCCTCCCCACAGCCTTCCAAAATCCATTTCTTTATACACTTTAAAGTTAATGTCAATTGTTTTCTCCTTAGTTTCATCAGTATATTGGAACATTACTGAAGGTTCATACTGTAATGACTCCTGGAAACCAAAAACGTAACCGGCGCTTACCAGGTATTTCCTTAGGTTATCGCTTTCTATATCAGTATAAATATCACGTTTACTCGCCAAAACATTTTTAGCTGTAAAATGTGCATAAAAGTCAAGGAAATGGTATGATGCTCCAATATCAACATTAAAATAAGAATCTTTTTGCTGCATCCCTCCCTGTACAATAGGGTCAAACTCTTCAAACTCACTTTCATCAAGACGGCTTTGTACCAAACCTGCACTTATACCAAATGATAATTGATTTAAATCATAATCACTCCTTGAGAACATGATATGGTGAGCATATGTAAGCTTGGCTCCTGTTTGAGAATGATAACCGTTCTTATCGTTAAAGGCTATAATACCTACCCCTGATCGTTCACCTAAACGTCCGTTAAAGCTAAGCGTCTGAAGTTGTGGTGCATCTTCCTGGCCAAACCACTGCTGCCTTGCTGTTAGTCTCAGTTTAGCACAGTTGGCTGCCCCGGCCATAGACGGGTGGATCAGATAGTAATTGTCGGACAAATAATCTGAATAAACTGCGATTCCCTCCTGTGAAAAAGACAGCTGTGTTAATAACAATCCAAAAAATAGATAAATCTTTTTAAAATTCATGTCGATCCGATCGTTTAATGAGAAAAGCAATTTATTGTTCTGGTAAAACGCTGTTACAGCATAATTTATTTTACCTATTTTACATTGCGGTCAAATATATAAATTTTTGCGTTAGGTTGGTTAACAAAACCTAATATTATTATAAAAAATGCTGTCATCTCTGACAGCATTTTTTATTTAAGAATTGTTATTATCTCTTCAGTGAGAAGTGCGCTTTAATCTCCCTTGTTACCGGCACGCCGTTCACCATTTCCCTGAAGGTTACCGTGAACCAGTAGTCATCTGCAGGCAGTGGGTTGCCGTTCATGGTACCGTCCCATCCGTCTCCG
>JAEWKB010000295.1 GCA_023386255.1 Bacteroidota bacterium | reverse complement strand
GCTCAATAGTGCGGAACTCCTTCTGCACAAACTGGTAGTTGGCAAAAGCATCCACTTCCCACTTTGTGCCCGTATATAGCCTTTGCTTTGCATTTATCTTTCCTGCCAGCCCCTGGTTGTCGCCATCATCTGTTGAAGAATATAAGTTTAGGTCGTTATTACTTATGCCGCCTTCAAAGTCAATATACGTTTTTTCAGAAGGGTTGTATTTTCCTAATACAGTAGCAATTTGTATTTTAGTAGGAGGGGTAAGGCGTACAATAGGCTCAAAATTACCCTGGGGGATGCCGTTAACAGGCGGTACGTATTCGTATATCCTGCCTATGGCTGCTGCGTTTGATAAGATATAATTGCCCTGGTTGTTGCCTACAAGGCTAAAGCGTACGTTGTACAGCTCATCTTCAGGGTTGTTGGAATACTCATAAATGTAGGTGTCACCTAAAAGAGTGCGTTTGTACAGTACTTTATTATCAGAATATGAATCCGCATAGGCTGAAGGTGCCGTCATGAGAGCAATATCATCACCGGCCTGCTGCAGTATGGCCACCTGCTCAGGCGACAGGTTTTGCTGCAGGGGCTGGTTCTTTACATCATTTTCTGAATATACATAGCCGGCAAGGCTCCATGTTTTGGCTTCGTGGTTAACCCCGCCATAGGCGATAAATCGGGTAAAGCTGCGTTCTGAATACTGGTATTCTATGTTGATACGCATTTCTGAAGTAATAGGAAACAGCGATGTGAAAATGATCTCACCTGCGTTATAATCTATAACGTAGTCGTTATTCTCGCCACGTTCCAGCAGGATGCCGTTTACAAAAACCCGTTCTGACCCTGAAATGACAAGCACATACAGTTCATTGTTGGGCCCGCGGAGCTTGTAGGGCCCCTGGTTGCCTTCCTGCCCTATAAATGTGCTGCGCGCATACTGGCCGCGTACCAGTGCCGCTGCCGCAGATACAGTTGTTTTAGATTCTTTTCCGAATACAACGCCTGCCGATACACCCTGTACTTTTTTATTGAAGTTGAGGAAGCGGGACTGCCGGTTCTCGAGGAACAGGTCGCCTGCACGTATGTTCCAGTTGTTGCTGAAAAGCTCAATGAATATCTGGTCGAACTCATCCAGCTTTTGTGAGTAGCCGCCTTCCTGCAAAGGAATATTACTGTCCTGTATAGAGGCACGAAGGCTAACCGTTTCAGACAGCTTACCTGTTATCTGCAGGTCGAGGTTAGAGTTTACTACAGCATTTTGATTGTTACCTACGGTTATTCCCCGTGTAATACTGCCTGATGTAGTTAATCCGTCAAATGGCTTAAAAGTATTGAGTGGGCCACGGTCAACTTTATACAGGTTATTGCCTGCCTCGTTACTTACTACCCGGCTTTCGTCATAAATGCTGTATTTGCGGGTGAGGTAATCAGGGTAGCTGAGGTAACGCATGGTGAGGGTATCAGTACCGGTGTAGCCGTTCCTGAAAACAAGCCTGCTGTTGCGAAAATCTACTTTATAGTATGTAGTGTCAACATCATTGCCCAGACGGTCCTGCAGCTTGAAGAATACCCTGTTGATACTGACACTGTCAATACGGATGGTGTCCTGTACAGGAGCAATTTTACGGGTTTTGTACGGCGTGGTTATCTCCTGCCCGTAAAGTGCGGAAACATAACATAAAAACACCGGTAAAAGCCACCTTTTAAACATCACGTTACTATAACTCCAAAACGGCAAAAGTAGTGTATGTTTTAGATACTTAACAGGTAAAAGTTAACAGGTGGCGGTTTGTGTAAGGCATTATCTTTTAATAGATCATAGAATCTTTTAGTTTGCTGTCTTAATGTTTTATATGTTTGTTCATATTTTATAGTATGGAAAAAGCTGTTTTTTGGAAGAAAGTTTCGGGTTATGCACTTGTTGTAATGCTTCTAATTCTTATCATTAAGAAATTCTTTAAGGAATACTATAATGTTACAGGTATGTATATTACAAGTATTATAGGAATTTTGGCAGTTATAGCAATGATTGTCTCAGAAATAATGCAATATAAATTCAAAAAAAAATGATATATCAGTGGTCTAAACTAAAAGTATGTCATACCATACTGTTATCGTTTTTTTGTGTTAGTGTATGGATTGATGTTATCAATGAAAAACTACTTGGTAATATAATACCAACTGAAATATGCAATTATACTTTTTGGTTAAGTTTAGGCTTATATGCAGGGTTTCATATATGTTTATACTTAATTAGAAAGGAACAAGGTTATAAAAACTAAACTTTTAATTACTCAAGGTCGCGGGTTACCAGCTGCATGGTTTCACGGCTTACCTGCCTTACCAGTACCTCCCGGTTTTTTGTTACCGTGTCGGCTGATTTCTCATTAAAGTGGCGTATTGTGTAAAGCGATACATTGTTATTATAGGTTACTTTAAACTTTTTAGAAAGCACTGCCTTCAGGTCATTAAAGTTGCCAAACTTATCATCCACACAAACAGAGAAGCTTATAGCGGAATTTTGTATAAGGTGCACTTTCATTTTGTACTTGTGCAGCAGGGCAAATATCTCACTGATGTTCTCTTCCATTATAAATGAAAAATCAAGCGACGACAATGAGATAAGCAACTGGTTCTTTTTTACAATAAAGCAATTGGTTTCCGGTTCCAGGTCAGCACCTTTGCTAACACTTGTTCCGGGCAGTAATGGGTTCAGGAACGATTTTACAAATAGCGGAATTTCCTTGCGCTGCAGCGGCTGTAAAGTTTTGGGATGAATTACTGTTGCGCCGTAGAACGCAAGCTCTATAGCCTCACGGTAAGATATCTGGTTCAGCAGTATCGCATTGTCAAAATAACGCGGATCGGCATTAAGCACTCCCGGCACATCTTTCCATATAGTCACGCTTTCGGCATTGAGGCAATAGGCGAATATGGCAGCGGTATAATCAGACCCTTCACGCCCAAGGGTTGTGGTAAAGCCGTTATCGTCACTTCCCAGAAAGCCCTGTGTAATGTTCAGGTTCTTTTTCTTTACATTTTTAGAAATGTTCTTTTGTGTAAGCTCCCAGTTTACAGCGGCATCACGGTAATTGTTGTCGGTTTTAATTAGCTCGCGCACATCAATCCACTGGTTCTTCAGTCCGCGGTAGTTAAAGTAGTGGCTTACAATAGTAGTCGAGATGATCTCGCCAAAACTTACGATCTGGTCATAAACAAAATTGTAGTTGGGCGACTTGTTCTGTTTCAGGAACTGCTCCATGTCGGCGAATATTTTATTTACGGCAGCAAAAACAGGGTGGTTGTCTTCCTCGAACAGGTCGATCAAAATCTGGTTATGGTATTTTCGTACTTCCTGTACTGATGATTGCAGCCCGGCCGATTTATCAAAATAATCTTTAATAACCACCTCCAGCGCATTGGTTGTTTTGCCCATGGCCGATATTACCAAAAGCACATCATCATGCCCCACCTTTTGCAATACATCAAATACATTTTTAATACCGTCGGCATCTTTAACCGATGCACCGCCAAATTTGAATACTTTCATATTATAAGTCTAATGTAAACTGTGTCATTCCTTTTTCGTCCATCTGCACGGTAAGCCAGTCCTGCAGTATTGCCGCGCCTGAGCGCTCATAAAATTGTATGGCATGAGTATTCCAGTTAAGCACCACCCACTCTACGCGGCGCACACCGTCATTTTTTGCAAATCTGATCACCTCCCTGTACAATGCGCTGCCTGCCCCCGTACCGCGTTTATCTTCTTTTACTATCAGGTCTTCCAGATGATTAGTACGGCCTTTCCAGGTAGAATAGCGGTAATAGAACAAAGCCATGCCTATAATTTCATTATCCTGCTCTGCCACAAATGTATGGAATAATGGGGTTGGGCCAAACCCGTCGCGCACCAGTTCATCAACAGTAACAACTACAGCTTCGGGCTCTTTTTCAAAAGCGGCCAGTTCTTTAATAAGTTCCAGTACGGCAGGCATATCGCCTGCAGTGCCTTTACGAATGTTCATAAGGTAAATTTGAGCAAAAATACAAGCATTTGGGCAATCTGTTAATATATTATTTTAGTATCACAAAAATTTCGATATTTGTGCCCACAACACAACTATATCGTTTTCGTAATGGAAGAAAGAAACAAGACATTAGGCGAGTTTATCATTGAAAAACAGGAAGATTTCAAATATTCTTCGGGTGAGCTTTCTAGGCTTATCAACTCAATACGGTTAGCCGCCAAAGTAGTAAATTACAAGGTAAACAAAGCAGGCCTGGTAGACATAGTGGGCGCTTACGGTGAGCAGAATGTGCAGGGCGAGGACCAGCAGAAGCTTGACGTATATGCTAATAATATTTTTATGCAGACGCTGATAAACCGAGAAATTGTTTGTGGTATTGCTTCCGAAGAAAATGATGATTTTATTACCGTGCAGGGCCAGGACGGCTGCCATAACAATAAGTATGTGGTACTAATGGACCCGCTGGACGGTTCATCAAACATCGATGTAAACGTATCGGTAGGTACTATATTTTCGGTATTCAGGAGGGTAACGCCAGTAGGCACGCCTGTAACCGCCGAAGATTTCCTTCAGCCAGGTGTTAACCAGGTTGCGGCAGGCTATGTTATTTACGGTACATCAACCATGCTGGTTTATACTACCTGCAACGGCGTTAACGGATTTACGCTAAACCCTGCTATCGGTAATTTTTACCTTTCTCACCCAAACCTCCAGTTTCCTAAAGATGGCAACATCTACTC
>JAEWKB010000275.1 GCA_023386255.1 Bacteroidota bacterium | reverse complement strand
TACTATACCTGCAGCACCTGCGGTCACCCTACACTGTACTTACAAGCATCCCATACCTATTAGCAGTAATCATCCCCTTTTTTGTATCAGGTGTCAAAGGTATGCGGTTGCCCGGCATATTTATTTTGGCTTGCCTTGCTGTTACAAAAGTTTTCGGGGGTTATCAGCTGCTTTCTGTATGGTCCTTATATGCGGTACTAGTAAGTATTATTATTTATTATCAAATAAGCAGTCGCAGGATACAGCCGGAGTAGTTTAAGCAACATATAGGGCATGTAACTGCTAAAGGATGTAAATACTGCTTTTACATGAGGAAAAAAGGCTGAAAGATCAGAACAGGCTAAAGAAAAGGAGCAGCAAACCTTACAGGGAAAGCTTGCTCTTTTCTTTTACCTTATTAATAGTTTCAATACCTTTCATAAGAGCATCAGGATTAAAAGATATACTGTCAATACCTGCATGTACAAGCATAGCGGTAAAATCTTCTGAATCACTTGCCGCCTGGCCACACAACCCTACTTTTTTGTTTAATTTCCGCGCCTTTTTAATCATTTGCCTGATCAGTTTATAGCTGGCGGCATCCTGTTCATTAAAAAGCCCGGCAACAAGTTCAGAATCGCGGTCTATACCCAGTGTAAGTTGCGTCAGGTCATTAGATCCTATAGAGAAACCATCAAAAACAGAGGCAAATCCTTCAGCCAGGATTACATTAGACGGTATTTCGGCCATCACGTATATTTCAAGGCCTCCTTTATGCTGCTCAAGCCCGTATTCCTTCATCAGGCTCACTACCTTACGGCCTTCATCAACAGTACGGCAAAAGGGTATCATAAGCTTTACATTTGTAAGCCCCATTACGTCCCTCACCCGTTTCATTGCTTCGCATTCCAGCCTAAAGCCTTCCTTATAGTTGTCATGATAATACCTGGACGCACCTCTGAAACCTATCATAGGGTTCTCTTCCTGAGGCTCGAAAAAACGGCCTCCCAACAACCCTGCATATTCGTTGCTTTTAAAATCGCTCATGCGTACAATTACCTCACGCGGATAAAATGCAGCCGCAATGGTTGCTACCCCCTGTGCCAGCCTTTCTACAAAATAGTCACATTTATTTTCATGTAAAATAGTTAGTTGTTCAATAAGGGCGCGTTCTCTTGTATCATTTACTTTTTCTGGCTGTAACAGCGCCATAGGGTGTACACGAACATAATTGCTGATTATAAATTCCAGCCGCATCAGGCCCACGCCATGTGCAGGGTAGGAGGATAGCTCAAAAGCCCGCTCCGGTTCCCCCACAATAAGCTGTACTTTGGGCGAATCGGGCAGTTTAATACTGCTAAGGTCAGTAGTTGTTTTTTTAAAAGGGATTTTTCCTTTATATACATATCCGGTTTTACCCTCAGCGCAGCAAACCGTAATAAACTCACCATCTTTTATAGAGGAAGTACCATTGCCTGTTCCTACTATGGCCGCTGCGCCCAGTTCCCTTGCTATGATAGAAGCATGGCTGGTCCTTCCGCCTTTGTTGGTAACAATACCCGCCACTTTTTTAAGGATAGGATCCCAATCGGGGCTTGTATTCTCAGTAATCAATATGTCACCTTTTTCTATTTTATTAGCTTCCTGAGGGGTTTGTATAATTCTGGCCCGGCCACTTACTATTGCAGACCCAATGGCCTGGCCTGTTGCCAAAACTTCGCCACTGCCCGCCAGGGTATATGAGGTAAGGTACAACGGCTCTTTCCGTGAATGTATGGTCTCGGGCCTGGCCTGTATTATATACAGCTGCCGGTCAATTCCGTCCTTCGCCCATTCAAAATCCATTGGCCTGCCGTAGTGCTGCTCTATCATCATGCCCCATTGTGCCAGCTGTTGTATTTCGGCCTCGCTAAGTACAAATTGTGCCCTAAGTTCCCGTGGTGTGGTCTTGTCAAGGGTAGAGTTTGTTCCTGCGGCATTGTCATTATAAACCAGCATCCTGTTCTTACTTCCTAAATTTTTCTGTATAATAGGGTATTTTCCTTCCAGCAGTGCAGGTTTAAATACCAGGAACTCATCCGGTGTTACTGTTCCCTGCACAATATATTCCCCTAATCCCCATGTACCTGCAAGATGTACAACATCACGAAAACCGGATTCCGGCTCAAGGGTAAACCCAATTCCGGAGCAGGCCAGGTCTGACCGTACCATCCGCTGCACGCCCACAGAGATATATACTTTGCTGTGATCAAAACCCTTATCTTCCCGGTACTTAATAGCACGGTCGGTATAAAGTGATGCAAAGCAGCATTTAACAGCATACACCAGCGCAAGTGGCCCTTTAATGTTAAGGAAGGAATCGTGCTGCCCGGCAAAGCTGGCATCAGCAAGGTCCTCTGCCGTAGCGCTGCTCCTCACAGCTACCTCCTGGTTGCCGTTGCCAAAATATTCTGTATATGCACTGATGATGGCATTCTCAACTGTTGTAGGGAACTTTGCATTCATAATGAGTGACCGCGCTTTTGCACCTGTTTCCTCTAGATTAGTGAAATCTTTGCGGTCCAGTTCCAAAAGCAGTTGCTCCAGCCTTGATTCAAGCTGATTAAAACTAAGAAAATCCCGGAAAGCAGCTACATTTATTGCAAAACCATCGGGAACCCTTATGCCTTTTGGCACCAGGTTATTATACATTTCCCCAAGCGATGCATTCTTACCACCCACTTCAGCAACATCGCCAATCCGGGTATCACTAAATCTTTTTATAAATGTTTTCATTGTTAAAGTAAGACGGAGACAGAGTCCGTGCTATGAGGCAAAAGTAGGATACCATGCAGCGTCTATAAATGACGTTTGTCACATCCCTTGCAAATTTTACACCCTGATATTTTATGATTAATGATGCAGGTCATTACATTGAGGCTGACTGATATTGATCTTTGCGATGATAAAAAACTATTATGAAAAGTATTGTTTACAGCACCCAGGATTTTGAGCGGCCTGTGTTTGACAGGCTGAATGACGGAACCCATAAGTTGAATTATCTCACCATATCTCTTAATCCTGCAACAGCTCACCTGGCTGAAGGATATGATGCGGTGGTTGTGTTTGTGCATGATGACGTTTGTGCAGCAACCCTGCAGGTGTTAGGTAAATGTGGGGTGCGGCTGGTTGCCCTGCGGGGTGCAGGCTACAATAAAATAGATGTTAAGGCAGCGTTGGCACTTAATATAAAAGTAGTACGGGTACCGGCTTATTCACCCCAGGCTATTGCAGAACATGCCGTTGCCCTTATACTTACCCTGGCCAGAAAAACCCATAAAACGTATAACCATGTGCGCGAAGGTAATTTTTCGCTTGGGCCGCAAATGGGTTTTAACCTGTATGGTAAAACTGTCGGGATTATCGGTATGGGCAGGATTGGCAACGCGTTTGCTTCTATCATGAATGGTTTTGGGTGCAGGGTAGTTGCTTTTGATATTTGCGAACCTCTGGAGGTTGCAGGTGTTGAATTTCTGCCATTTGAGCAGGTACTGCAGGTATCAGATATAATTTCTATCCATTGCCCGCTCACATCAGGCAACAGGCACTTGTTTAGTCACAATGCTTTTAGGGCAATGAAGCATGACGCTATGCTGATTAATACTGCAAGGGGCGCCATAGTAGATACAATAGCTGCAATAGAGGCACTTAAAACTGGCAGGCTTGGAGGCCTTGGCATTGATGTGTATGAGAATGAAGAGGGCCTTTTTATGCAGGATCTTTCCGCAACAGTTGTGCAGGATGATATTATTACAAGGCTGATGGCTTTACACAACGTGATTGTTACACCACACCAGGCATTTTTTACAAAAGAAGCTGTTGAGGAAATAATATCTACAACACTGGAAAATATTACAGCTTTCCGGACAGGTGATAAACTCGTTAATGAAGTGCTTGCCTGATACCGGTATTTTAAGTTGAAGCAGAATTTAAAGCCAACTTTCTTCAAAAGAAAGTTTATATATGCGCATGAATAACAAATACTTTAAATTTGTGAGTTATGAAAAGTATATTTACAGACCCGCATCATGAGCCTACAGAGCAGGACCTTATGTTAGCTCTTGAAGAAACATATCCCCTTTGGAAATTGCTGGCAGATTTTACAATAAAAGCGTATCCGAACGCCAGGCAGGAGTGGAGGTTTCCGGGGGTAAAGTATGGGTGGAGTTTTAGGATTTGCGACAGCAAGCGTGTTATAGTTTACCTGTTGCCGCGGCACGGCTTTTTTAAAGTGGCCTTAGTATTTGGGCAGAAAGCAACTGATGAGATTTTATCAGCACCAATATCCGACGTTGTAAAAGAAGAACTCCACGCCGCAAAGGCTTATAAAGAAGGCCGTGGTATACGGCTGGATGTTAAAGATACAAAGCTGATTTCAGATATTGAGCAATTAATTACTATTAAGATCAATAACTAGGCAATCTTACATCAAGAAATAGTGCGATGGTGTTGTTTTACATTTTCTTTTACAACTCCTGCAATAATTAATATCAGGCCTGCCGGCAGCAAGATGCTGGCAGTAAAAAAAGCTTAGATAGGCAGGAGTTTTTATAAATGAATTATACTGGCAATACAGGGTATTGCAGCTTTTCGTTATATTGTCATACCTTTTGTAAATGAAATGCTTTTTGCTGCTGCTATGTTTCTTGTTGCAGGTATAGCAGTTTTATTTACGCATTCGGTAAAAAAGTGAATTTAAATAAACGAAATTATGACTGCTTTACAAATACCTGCGGATGGAGGGATGCTTTACACTGAAACAAACCTGCAGCATGTTTTTCCTGAACCGCTAAATGCAATAACTTCGCTCCTGTTTTTATTACTTGCCTTGTACTGGACCATAAAGCTAAAAGGTAAAGCGGCTCAGCATAAGTTCCTCTCGGTAGCGATAATCCTGCTTTACATAGGCGGCATAGGGGGCACAATTTACCATGGCCTGCGCCGTTGGAGCTTTTTTATTATGATGGACTGGCTGCCTATAATGTTGCTCTGTGTTATTGCAGGAGTTTATTTTATTGCCAGGCTTACAAAGTGGTATTATGCATTGGGGCTTGTAATTGCCTATTTTGGTTTCCTGGTGTATGTAAGGCAGCAGATGTTGCGTAATGAAAATATTCAGCTCTTAATTAATATTAATTATGCTGTACTGGCAGAGCTTGTACTGTTTCCGGTACTGGCATATCTGGTTAGTACTAAGTTTAGGAACGGCAGGTGGGTGGGTTTTGCCCTTATAGCTTTTATACTCGCATTAACCTTTAGGGTGGCAGACCAGTGGCATTGGGTAAGCTTCGGCACACACTTTTTGTGGCATGTATTTGGTGCAGTTGCTGCGTGGTGCATGTTCAGGTACATATACCTTCTCAATGCAACTATACCTGCACAAAAACATGAAGCCCGCTTTACGGGGGCAAAGCAGGCTTCTAAATAGCATGTTGTGTTTTTTGGTGCTTAAATAATAACCAGGTTTGCTATAATTACCAGCACACAGGTAACAACACTAAATATTAAGTATTTAAATATGAATTTGGGCTTTAGCTGTGCAAGTACAGTACCGTTAAAGCCGGCACATGCTACTACTACCAGGAACAACTGAAACATCTGGAAAAGGGAATTCCCGTTCATTAGTACCAGCATTGCAGCAATGCCTCCTAAACAGCTTAAACCCAAAATGCTAAGGGTGTTATTACCCATTAATCCTCTCTCGTAGTTGTTTGAATATGTTTGAAAAGTTGCCATAACAAAATGATTAAAAATTATATGGCAAATGTAGGGCGGTAGTACCGGCTGTTACATGACAGCCGTCACACCGTTAAATGATGTTCGTCACATCATAATACAAGTTCTTCAAACAATTTTTGTGCTTTGCTTTCAGGATCATCACAAAAGCCCGGGTGGGGCCTTGATGTTTGTATTACGCTGCTCCGCACTGCTGTAAGCCACCGGAAACGCTCTGGCACTTCAAGCTGTGCTATGGGGCCGCCGTCTTTAGCGCCACGGGCTATTTTCTCAAACGATTCCAGGTTAAGGCGCAACTGGTCAATGTCCAGCTCAGGCGAAAGGCATGTAAGCTTTGTTTCATTAACTGTATATATGGCTTTAATGAATCTTTTCCTTTTGCAGAAAACTACAACCCCCGCGTTTACAAACTCTTCGCGTTCTACCCTTGGCACTACGCGGATAACGGCATACTCATATAAGTGCTTGTCTTGCATGTTGCGCCTGATTTATAAAGGTTGAGGAATTATTTAAACGTGTTAGCAGGAACTGAAGGTACACTTCCCGGATGCGCTGCGGAGACATGTCAAGCTCTTCCCATTGCAGCCAGTCTTCGGGCAGCAGGCCCACAATAGCCTGTAGCTTCGCTTCGGTAAGCAGTGCTTTGTATTCTGCATCTGTTTCCTCAAGCAATGAGGCCTGCGGCAGCAGCACATGGTCTTTTATAAGCGCAAAGGGTGTTTTGGCGTGCCCTTCGGGATCATCAAAAGAATGATGGAAGTACAGGCTCGCACCGTGGTCTATAAGCCACAGTTCTTTATGCCACATTAGCATATTGGTATTGCGGAAAGTCCGGTCAACATTGGTAATAAAAGCATCAAGCCACACAATTTGCGATGCCAGCTTAGGCTCTATCGTAGTTACAACAGGGTCAAAATTTATAGCACCCGAAAGGTAGTGCAGCCCCAGGTTTAGCCCCTGGCTGGCCTGCAGCAGGTCTTGTATCTCTTCATCAGGCTCGGTACGCCCGAAGGCTTCATCAAGATTGCAAAAAACAAGTTCGGGAACAGGTAAGCCTAACGCACGGGCTATTTCACCGCCTATCAGTTCGGCTATAAGGGCTTTAGTGCCGTGCCCCGCACCCCGAAATTTAAGCACATATTTAAAATCGTCACTTGCCTCGGCAATGGCAGGTAAAGAACCCCCTTCACGCAGCGGCGTTACGTACCGTGTTACATCAACGGTCCTGAGTTTAGTTTTATCCATGCTGTATTGTTTCCTGTTGTAAAAATAAGTATTTTCAGCTGTTTTCAGCTATCGGCACTTTATTTGTACCATGGACGGCAAAGGTTTTTAAATTTAAGTTCTATCTTGCAACCCTGCTGAAAAATAATGTTGATGAAGTTATACCTGATCCCATTCTTTGCCCTGCTGTCTTTTGCCTGTGCCAAGGAACAGCCTAAAGCCGTACCTGTGACAATAACAAAAGCTGCTGATGCCGATGCTGAAAAACGTGCCGACATTATAGCGTTTGCAAAAAAATACCTCGGCACATCTTACTGCTATGCTTCAGCCGATCCTGCTCAGGGTTTTGACTGCTCAGGGTTTGTAAACTTTGTATTCAAAAACTTTGGCATAGAGGTACCCAGAAGTTCATCTGGCTTTATGAACGCAGGCACAACTGTAAAGCCTGAAGATTTTAAAGTAGGTGATATACTTGTTTTTTCAGGTTACCGCGACAGGAATTCGGTGGGACATGTAGGCATTATCTGTGAAGCCAATGGCATGAAATCTAAATTCATCCATGCTTCATCAGGCAAAGAAATGGCTGTTATAATAAGCGACCTTGGCTCGCCGCAATATACCCGAAGGTTTATCAAATGTGTTAGTGTTATTAATTAACACAGCAGGCTTGGAGGCCTGCTGTTGGGTAACCTTTAATTTAAGACTTGTAAAGCATCTGCGCAAGCCTGTTGTCCCGTTCGTACACATCTTCAAAGAATGATACATTGCCATTTTCATCGGCCCAGGCTGTAAAGTAGGCTATGTAAACAGGTATTTTTTTCTTTAGCACATAGCTGTTTTCTTCCCCTTTGTTCATGGCTTCATCTACCCTGGCAGCACTCCACCCACCATCTTTTTTTGTGATAGCTATAGCCAGTTCACGCGCTTTTTGCACCCTTACACAACCATGGCTAAAAGCCCTTTCATCTCGTTTAAACAAGGTTTTGGCAGGTGTGTCGTGCAGGTATATATTGTTAGAGTTAGGGAACATGAACTTAACCAGCCCAAGCGAATTTTTAGGCCCCGGCCTTTGCCTTACGCCCTCGTTGTGCCACTCCATATTTTGCTTTTCAAGATAACCGGGATCTTTTGCCAGTTCCGGCTGTATTTCTTTTTCAAGGATACTTTTCGGAACGTTCCAGTACGGACTGAAAACCAGGTAACTCATCTGTCCGCTGAAAACAATGGTTTTGTTCATTTCCTTACCAACCACTACACGTGATGTAAGCACCTCTTTGCCATCACGGATGTACTGCAGCCAGAACGCCGGGATGTTTACGGCAATAAATTCGCGGGCAGTGTTCATTTCAGGCGATACCCAGCGGCAGCGTTCCATATTAACCGATATAGTTTTAATGCGTTCGGCTACCGGTGTATTAAGGTCTTTAATCAGGGCAGGGGTAATGCGGTTGTCGCTCTCCTGGTTGTGCCTGCGGGCATACTGCTCCAGCCCCCCGGTAAGCTCGCTGTCAAACACACCGCTACCGGAGTCTTTTTTAAGATAGCCCTCCATAAATAGTCTTTTGCGCACCTGTGCCACTGCAGCTGATGAATCTCCCGGCTTAAGCGATTTTACACCTTCACCAAGGTTAATGGTACCCCATCCGCCCTTTTTCTCTATTTCCCTGTAGCGTTGCAGGGCTTTGCGAAGGTTGTAGTATTGTGTAAACATTTCACCGGCATCCTTGCTGATTTTTCCGGGATCGCGCATCAGTGTGTCAAGGTAAGATACATACGATACCCTTTCACGCGGCAGGTACCAGCCTGTTTCCCGGCTTTCTTTAGGGTCCAGTCCCTTATATACCTTGTGTGCCCAGTAAAAGTACATTGAGCTTACAAGCAGTTCATTATTTATCTCGGGCTTGCTGTTGCTGTTATTATAAAAAAGGTCATTCAATTGCTCCTCATAAGGTATTTTAGCCGGGAGCCCCTCTTTCTCAATCTGGTGCACGCGGTTAAAAAGTACTTCGGCAAATTCTATAAGCCCCTGCTTATCATGCCATATATAGTGGTAATGGTGTTTTTTGTAAAGCTCCTTAATTTCCTTTTTATACTCCTTAAAGGCAGGGTATTTGGCAAAAAACGGGTCTATCTTGGTGCTGTCCAGCGGAATCGTATTTTCTTCGGTGTGCACTTCTGCATTTTCAGCATCGGGTGTCTTATCTTTTTTGCAGGAAACAGTGGTGCATAATAATGCAGTCAGCAGCATTAATGTTATTCTTCTCATGGCGTAAATTCTTTTTTTTAAAGTTAAGCAATTATCTACATGTTAAAAGATGCAGTTACACAATTTGTATTTTTTTTAGCACAATTTTGCAGTAATTTAGAGGTTGTAAAAGCAACAGTAATGGATAAATTTGAACAACTCATAAACAGCGGTAAACCTGTACTTGTAGATTTTTTTGCCACCTGGTGCGGTCCCTGCCAGATGCTTGCACCCATACTTAAGGAAGTAAAAGAAGAAATGGGTGATAAAGTAACTATAATTAAGATAGATGTAGATAAAAACCAGCATTTGATGAGCCGCCCCCAATTTCAGGTTAGGGGAGTGCCTACGTTAATGCTTTTCCGCAGCGGTAAAATGCTGTGGCGCCAAAGCGGCGTGCTCCCAAAAGAAGAAATTATAAGGACAATTAACCAGTTTGCAGGTTAGGGTATAATATAAAAGAAGATGCCTAAAAAATGCATGGTGCTGCCACCCAGCACGAACAGGTGCCATATGGCGTGGTTGTAAGGTATTTTTTCTTTAGCGTAAAAATAAATACCAAAGGTATAGAACAGCCCGCCGCCAAGTATAAATAGTAAGGCTTCGGCGGAAAGATTTTGGAACAACGGCTTTATGGCGATGAGGATGAGCCAGCCCATAACTGCATATAGCGAAAGCGACAGCTTTTCTGAACGGCGAAGTGGTGAAAATTTAAAAACAAATCCTACTACGGCCATAACCCATATGGTGGTAAAGATGATCCATCCCCACGCACCTTTAAGCCCTATGAGCGCAATAGGGGTATAGGTACCTGCAATAAGGATGTAGATGCTGAGATGGTCTATAAGGCGGAAAAACCTTTTCCAGCGCAGCCTGCTCATGGCATGATAAATGGTTGAGGCGGAATACAGCAGAACCAGGCTGGCTCCAAAAACCACAGACGCTATGAGGTGAAGCGT
>JAEWKB010000063.1 GCA_023386255.1 Bacteroidota bacterium | reverse complement strand
TCGTTAGACTGCTCAAGAAGCGCGTACATTTTATTGATCTTGTTGATAGACCCGATCTTGTTTAGCGGAAGGCGAACAATACGCGACTGTTCAGCCAGTGCCTGAAGTATAGACTGGCGGATCCACCACACGGCGTAAGATATGAATTTAAAACCACGCGTTTCATCAAAACGTTGTGCGGCTTTAATCAGGCCAAGGTTACCTTCATTGATAAGGTCAGGAAGGGTAAGGCCTTGGTTTTGGTATTGTTTTGCTACCGATACCACAAAACGCAGGTTAGCTTTTGTAAGTTTTTCTAATGCTCTCTGGTCTCCCGCTTTAATGCGTTGTGCCAGTTCTACCTCCTCATCCGCAGTGATCAAATCCACTTTTCCTATCTCCTGAAGGTACTTGTCTAATGAAGCAGTTTCCCTGTTGGTTACCTGCTTTGTAATTTTTAATTGTCTCATGTAAAGATTTCCTGAGTTATTAAGTATTCAGTAATTATACGTACAGAGAACGCAAAAAGTTACACAAACATGTAAATTAATCTAACTTTAACAAAAAGGGGCCTTGTCCACACATAAAACAAGGCCCGCATAACTCAACTTAAAACTGCTTTTACTTCTTTTTCTTTTTCGATAGGTTAAAATTATATTGCAGTCCCGCCTGTACTCCAAATGTTATGGGCTTAATAGTATCAGGTGAGTTAAAATAATATCGTAAAACCGGCTCTGCGTTTAGCTGCAGGCTAGGTATAAACCTGTAGTATAGGCCTGCGCCAATGCTGGCGCCAAAGTTAACTTTATCTGCATCTTTATAGCTGCCCATATATACGCTGCCGTTGTTGTTCCTGGCATAGATACGGCTGTCGGTTAAATAACGGGTGCTAAAACCGCCAGTAATGCCAATGCGGAATTTATCACCGTACAGGCTGTAGATTGCCTCTATAGGTATTTCAAGATACTCTAGTTTTTGATACAGGCTTACATTTGCATACGGTTGGTCCATCTCGTCAATACCTTCGCTTAAAGTTGTTCTTATTGTATTATTGGATACACCATCAGCATAAGATATTCCCGAATAATTAGCAGGAGTAACTGTCTCTGTCCATCCATCAGGATTTTCACCATCAGGGCCATGGGCAATATAAGTATTACTTAAAGGTACCCCCTTAGTGTTCAATTCTATCTTAGTGCTTATAACACCAAGCCTCATACTCCATTTCGGGGTTAGGTTATACCCCAGGTAACCACCATAACTGAAAGCTTTTTCAACAGATACTTCCTTGCCTGCAAGTTCATTATCCACATATCCGGCATCATTAGTGTTGTAAAACGTAGGGGCCGCAAAAGCATATATATACATTTTTTTAACTCCCGGATCCTGAGGGGTTTTCTTATTTTTTTCAGTTTCAACCTTATCCCTTGCAGCTCTTGCAGGCTTTTCGGGAGTTCTTGCAACCAACTGAAGGGTGTCTTTGGCTATTGTAGCATTTGTTACAGTATCTGTATTTGCCAATGCAGCATCAGTACCTGTAGCAGAAGCATCATTGATATTGCCATCATTAATACCGCTTGTGCTGGTGTTAATACGCCTTGTATCTATAGTTTGCGCATCTGTAGATAAGGTTATTGTATTATCCCGAGTTGTAGTATTTCCATTTCCTCCATGCTTATTGCTTCTGCCGCTCTCTACAATTACAGGATTAGACTGTCCTGAAGATATCCCGCCGGAGCGGATACGGGCTGCAACGCCTGATGAGCCGGCTCCTTTGATTCTGCTGTTTTTACCAGTAGCGCCTCCTGTGCTTTCTGTTGATTTGGATACTAAATTTCCTAACCCACTTACTGATGTAATGCTCTTAGCAGGGCTCGTGGTTCCGTATTTGTTTACTGCCGTATTTCCATCTGTTACATTTGTGGCAGCACCATTACCTGTGCCGTTTGATAAAGAAGGGGTGGCCTCCGGTTTGGCGGCCACTCCTTCAGAGGGATTGGTTTTAGTGGTAATTATTTCATCTTTAGTTTCGCGCGGCATTTTAAAATAAACATGCGGCACATGTTCCTGCCATAGCGGATAGGTTAAAAATCCTATGACAAGTAATGCAGCGACAGGTATAATAGCAGCCCTGAACCATAAGGGCAGTAAAAGCCGCCTGTTCTTTTTAGGAAGGTCCTGCCTTATGGATTGCCATACATGGTCGCCCGGCGACTTTTGCAAGCCATCCAGCTTTTCGCGGAATGCTTTCCCTATGTCTTTCCTATTTTCCATTACTTACATTATAATCAGGATAAGATTGCCTGGCTTTAATTTTATCTTTTAATATTGTCTTGGCCCTCGAAAGGTTAGATTTTGATGTTCCCTCTGTTATGCTGAGCATTTCAGCAATTTCACGGTGCGAATAATCATCAAGCTCATAAAGGCTGAACACAAGCCTGTACTGGTCCGGCAGCTCCTGTATAAGCTGAAGGATGTGCTCCAGCGGCATGTTCATCTCGCTTTCGCTCACATCGGTATTCCATGGTATATCGTCCTTTACAGGTACAAGCTGTATCGTTTTTTTATAGCTGTCAATGGCTTTATTTATTGTAATACGTTTCATCCAGCCTTCAAATGAACCTTTACCCCTGTAGTTGCCTATGCCGGTTAATATTTCAATAAAGGCATTATGCAGGTTGTCCTCAGCTTCCTCTTCGTTACGGCAATACTTAAGGCACAGTACAAAGAGTGTGTCTTTATACATGTGGTACAGCTGTTCCTGTGCCTTAGGGTTATGCCTTATGCATCCTTTTATGATCTTCTCGAGGTTCAAATGCAGGTTGTTTGTGGTTAAAGCTATGAAACTTTACTTCATAGTCGCAAAGTTTTTAAAAGGTTGCGTGAGAATTTTAAAAAATTTAATTTGTTTAAAATGCTAATTATAAAAATAAAACGCTTCGTACTCATGTGTAGGATAATATGGGTTTGTCCTTTTATCATATATGGTATAATTTTCCTGATTAAAGTGTTTTTCATGATTATAAAAATCCTTCTTCAACGGTTTATGCTGCATTTCATAAATTTTAAAAATACCTGTAATAGCTTCGTCCAGCAAAAGCCTTTGATTAAATGCTGCCGCTGATTGTACGCCGTGTGGCTGCGGCACATTATAGTAATATTCAAAATCAGGATCAGTACCGGTAGCAGCATCATAACTCTCAATTAATCCATTTTCGACATTATAGTTTATAATCGAATAAATAGCACCGTCATAATCCTGATGTAACCATTCATTAATATAACCCTCTTCGTTTACATAATAGTGTTCAATATGTGGAGGGCCAAGTGGAGGCACTAAAGTTGATGTGTTGGTTATGCTGCCATCAGCATTATAGGTATAAACTTCGTGCACATCTCCTATATTTGGTGCCGTATAAGTGCGCTTGCGTTCTATAAGCTTACCATTATTAAATTTATACTCAAAAAAATACTCTATATTGCTGCCAATGTATTTCGTAACTGTTTTAGTGTTGCCTGTGCTTGTGGTAGCTACACGTTCCAGTATATTGCCTGTGGCATCAAAAATGGTATCTGCCACTAACAGATAATCATTATAGTACGACACTTGTTTTTTGCCTGTGCCACCCTCGTAAGCAGCTTTAGTAGGATAGTAGAATTCAATTTTATACAATTGAGGATCGCTGTTGGCTACAACCGTAGCGCCGTCATCACTACTGCAGCCTGTGGCAATAAGTGCCACCATGGCTAATAAAGAAATCTTTTTCATAGCATTTATAGATTTAATTTAAAAATAACGTATTGCCCTTATTTTAAGAGATTGCGTTTTTGAGGTGGCCTCAGCAGCGCCTGTAGCAAAATTGAAGGCTTTTGCCTCGCCCGCCCCGGCTGAAGTTGAGCTCCAGTACAGGCTGTTGTTAAAGTTGCCAAGCCCTGCCTGGTGAAGGTTAAGGTACAGCAGGGCAAGTTCATCTTCAGAGGGGAGAAACCACCTGGCACCCGGCTGCAGTAAAGCTGCTTTTGCGGCTACAGACCCATCATTGGCGCTATTGCATGACCCCGGATTAACATAGTAATCAATGCTATCATGGTAAGAGGCAACCAGTGATGACAATTTTTTACCGCTGCCTACGGTTGTTATGCCTGTTGATGGTATTGCTGCCGATGCGCATCCCCATTGTGCCGGGGCAAGGTCCTGCGGCATGGCTTCCATGTAGCGCCAGCCTTTGCTATAGTAGCCCTTGTCATAAAATACAATACCTTCTGCAGGGCCTGTATCACCTATGGCAAAAGGAGCAGTGTATTCGCACATCATTTGGAGGGTTATGTCTCCCTCAGGTGTATGCACCCGGTAAGTATTTGCTTCATACGTTACCGGATAGCTAAGGCTCATATCCTGGGCTGCATCTGAATCACCTTCAAGGAAAATATTTAGCTGCAGTTCATCATTTACAAACAGCAATGCCCATGTACCGTTATGGAAAACATCATCATATTCAAACTGGATAATGCCGTTTACCACGGGGTGAAATATCCCGCCCACATAGTCGTTGCTGCCATTTTCAGTATATTCAACCGACCATACACAACGTACAAACTCACCTTCCAGATACTCCAGCATAATATGTTTTTTACAATTATCAAGCGCCTGCTTTAGCTCTGCATTGTTGTTAACCGAAACAATAGTGCCGTCATCAAGCGTAGTGGTTATAGGGTAGGTTATGCTTATGGAGTATGACTGCGGGAGGCTTTCCAGCAGGTCACTGAAAGCTACATCGTTTGCCGGGGAAACAAGGTCTACCACTTCCAGGTCTGCATTATATACATACAATGCTATAGGATACACAAAATCAATGCACGGAAGGTGCTTCATTGGCTCATCACTATCTGTTGTTACACGGCTGATGAGGTCAAAAAGTTCAGAGTCCTTTTTAATGATCTCACCGGTGCCTGTTATAGGAGCCAGTTTGTCATCAATGTCTGTACAGCTGTTTGTAAAGATGCTGATAAGGATAAGCATCAATAGGTAGAATTTCTTTTTCATGGTTATAGCTTTAGTTTACTTAAAGTCAGCCGAAAAAGAAAAAGGTTGCGTTTAACGGTTCAGAAATCCATTGTGGCTTCATTTTTTATCCGCTGCTCATAATGATCTATTTTGTGGCGCGCCTTATTGAAAAATAATTTTCGGTCGCGCGTGCCCGATTCATTTAATGATTTTGAGTTTTTTAC
>JAEWKB010000161.1 GCA_023386255.1 Bacteroidota bacterium | reverse complement strand
AGGTTTCTTTGGGAAGTCCATCTACCGTTACCCGTAAGTAAATAAATCGGTCTTTACTCTTTTTCTTCGAGCTCTTCAGGAAGAAAGTAAGCCCAAAACTTTGTTCTAACATAATTCAACATTTTTAAATTAATAAAGGTCGAATTATAGCGTCTCTCAATCAAGATGTTAACCTGCTTTACAAGTTGATAATCAAAAACTTAACTGGCTTTTTGTGGCAATTTTACCCTTGGTGAAAATTGCCACAGCCATTGCCACAAAACTTTTGTGAGCTTTTGAAAACTTTGCAGGTGGCCCAAAAACAAAAAAACCTGCAAAACGTTGGTTTTGCAGGTTTTACGATACTTTTTGAATGATTTGCTTTGTTTTAAAAAGCCTTAAAATTCAGTAAAAGTGGAGAAGATGGGAGTCGAACCCACGACCTCTTGCATGCCATGCAAGCGCTCTAGCCAGCTGAGCTACATCCCCAATAATTCGGGAGCAAATATAATGTAAAATATCTCCAAAAAACAAATATCAAAAAACAAAACTTTAAAAAAACAGCGTTCAGGGCTATATTTGCGGTACAACAACCAAACTTAATAATTTCATGATTACAACCAGCAGGCCCAACGGCTCCTTATATACCAAAATACAAAATAAAATTGCGACAGTAGAATTTGGCCACCCTGCAAGCAATTCCTTTCCGGGTGAGCTATTGCAGCGCCTTACACAGGAGCTGAACCTGCTAAGCAATAATCACGATGTAAACATTATTGTACTGAAAAGCGAAGGCGAAGGCGCTTTTTGTGCCGGAGCATCGTTTGATGAGCTGCTTGCGGTAGATGATTATGAGAAGGGTGCAGTGTTCTTTGGAGGGTTTGCCAGCGTTATCAATGCGATGCGCAATTGCTCAAAGCTTATTATAGGCCGTATTCATGGTAAGGCTGTGGGTGGCGGCGTGGGCCTGGCTGCAGCATGCGATTATACCCTTGCTACGGTTGACAGTGCCATTAAACTATCCGAATTTACAATAGGTATTGGCCCCTTTGTTATTGCCCCGGCGGTAGAGCGTAAAATGGGTAAAGCTGCTTTGGCTGAAATGACCCTTGCCGCCCACGAGTGGAAAAACGCATACTGGGCACAGGAACGCGGGCTGTATGCCAAAGTATTTGAAACGGTTGCCGAACTGGATAAAGAACTGGACATCTTCATTTCTAAACTCGCATCATACAATCCCGAAGCGTTAAGCGCTATGAAGAAGGTTTTATGGGATGATACCGAGCACTGGGACAAGCTTCTTACAGAAAGGGCAGGCATATCTGGCAGGCTTGTATTGTCTGACTTTACAAAAAAGGCTTTAAGCCAGTTTAAAAAATAGCATCGCCGCGTGATTTAAGCCAGCCTGTAATGCTAAGGCGCTCTTTCTTTACAGGCTTTACCTCATGCTCCAGCACACGGCTTTCAAATATTACCATTCTGCCTTGCAGCGGGTAAACCTTCTCTTCCCTTTCGGTGCCGTTTTCATTTATGTAGATGGACAGCTCGCCGCCATATTCTGGTTTCCAGTCCTCATCATTAAGGTAGCATACCATAGAGAGCTTCCGGCGGCTGTCGTTCTGGAACGTATCCAGGTGCCGCTTGTAAAAAGTACCTTCAGGATATACGGCGTAATGAAATTCCTTTTCCGCAATACCCATAAAGCAGGTGCGGTTCAGGTAATCGGTAAAGTCATTTATTTTTGTAAAGAACTGCCTTTCGGCTTCATCGGCTTTCTCTTCATCCAGCCATAAAATAAAATCACCCCTTACAGCGTCAATAATTTTTTCATCACCCTTGTTACCTATGGCTGATTTCTTAAAGCTGTTCTCATGGTATTTATTAATGAGGCTTCGGCGTAAAGAAGCAACTTCTTCCGCAGTAAAAAAATCATCTGCAATGCTGTACTGCTGTGCCATAAGATCATCAATAACCTTTTCATAAGCCGGGTTAAGGGTAAAATCGTCCATAAGCACAAAGATACTCCCAAACCCGTTTATATGCAATTATTTGTACCTTTGCATCCTTAACAGGATGTAATGAGCAAGATAAGGATTACAAAGCAATTCAGCTTCGAAACCGGCCATGCCCTTTATGGGTACGACGGCAAATGCAAAAACGTTCACGGCCACAGCTATAAGCTTTCGGTTACTGTAATAGGCACACCTATTACTGACACTGATAATGTAAAGTACGGAATGGTAATTGACTTTGGCGACCTTAAAAAGATAGTCAAGACGCACATTGTTGATGTGTTTGACCATGCTACGGTCTTCAACAAAAATACACCGCACATAGAACTGGCTAACGAACTGCGGGAGCGCGGGCATGATGTTATCCTGGTAGATTACCAGCCTACAAGTGAAAACATGGTAATTGATTTTGCCGATAAGATAAAGCGTTACCTTCCTCCTTCCATTGAATTATATTCACTAAGGCTGCAGGAAACGGAAACATCGTATGCCGAATGGTATCAAAGTGATAATTTATAGGGCGTGCCCCTTCCCCTGCTGCACCAGCCGCGGGGCCGGGCTATTCGCTATATCCCTCCACTGCGTTATGGGGATGCCGCTGCTATCCCTCACGCAAAAGAAATAAAAAGTCCCGCTATTAAGCAGGACTTTTTTATTACAGCATATCTTTAAAAACCTTTTTAATCATTCCGTCTTCGTCAGCCATTTGCTCTTTTTGTGCGAAGCCTTCGGGGCGTGGCGGTGCAAGATTTGGTTTTTCGCCAAAAGGCATAGCTTTTTCAAAGCTGAACTCGCCTTTACCATCTATTGATTTGCCCTGGCTCCACCTGCCCTGCGCTTGTGACGCGGGAGAATCGCCATCTACTTCGGTAGCTATATTGGTTGACAGGAACGAGTAGCTGAACTTACTAATCTCCTGCTCCTGAGGGAAGCTGTTTGGTATTGGGTGGTTGCCTTCTAGCCCACCTATCTCCTCTAGTACTGCCAGCCACTGGTTTTGATGCATGGTATCGCGAGCTATAAGGAACGCCAGCATGTCCTTCATCCCTTTATCTTCGGTAGCGTGCCACAATCTTGTAGCCAGCACACGCCCTGTAGATTCGGCCATAACGTTGGCATACATATCGGCGGCAAGGTTACCGCTGCCCACCACCCACGACCCGTTAAACGGAACGCCGTTGGCATCAACAGCCATTGCCGCAAGCCCTGATGACAGGAAGTGCCTTGGGTTAGCCCCGCCCATTATGGCCTGCACAATAGGGCTGTCAGCCGCCATTTCATCTTTGGTTTCGTTTGGTGCACCTTCAAGGTTAAGGGCCACAGCCGTTGCCAGCATTTCAATATGGCCTATTTCTTCGGTACCGGTTTCAAGGAGCATATCACGGTACTTTACCGGCCCGCGTGCGCCCCATGCCTGGAACAGGTACTGCAGGCATACGCGTATCTCGCCTTCAATACCTCCTATGGCCTGTTGGAGCAATTTTGCAAAATGTGGGTCGGGCTTGTCTACTTTTACTTTATACTGAAGCTTTCCGTCGTGGTAAAACATAATAAATAGATTTAAGGTTATTAATACTGGAAGTGGTTCCTTTATCTCTCGTATTTATTATGGCTCTTTTTGTTATTTATAAAATTAAATCATACAGCCCGCTTTCCTGTTAAGCCGCTCCTAAACTTATACTAAAACAGGGCAATGAATGTTAGTAGGAAAACAGCCTATCAATAACTAAAGCAGCCCCTTGTAGGGGCTGCTTTAGTTATTGATAGGCTGTTTGTTCTTACTTCTTCACGATAAGGAACTCTGAGCGGCGGTTCTGTGCGTGCTGCTCTTCGGTACAGTTGTCTCCGCACGGTACCTTAGGCTGGCTCTCGCCATACCCCTGGCCTGATATGCGGGCTTTGGCTATACCCCTTGAGATGATGTACTGTACTGTTGACTT
>JAEWKB010000157.1 GCA_023386255.1 Bacteroidota bacterium | reverse complement strand
ACTATTATTAGATACATTTAGAAATCGAACAATCTAATAATCTAACCATCGAATAATCGAATAAGATGCCTAAAATATTAATTATTGAAGATGAAGCCGCTATCCGCCGTGTATTGAACAAGATACTTGCAGAAGAAAGCGATACCTATATTGTTGAGGAAGCCGAGGATGGCCAGCAAGGCCTGGAGAAGATAAAGAATGACGACTATGACCTGGTGCTGTGCGATATAAAAATGCCAAAAATGGATGGGGTTGAGGTGCTTGAGGCTGTTAAAAAGCTGAAGCCCGAAATACCTATGGTTATGATATCAGGGCATGGCGACCTGGAAACTGCAATTAACACCATGCGCCTTGGTGCTTTCGACTATATATCAAAACCGCCCGATCTGAACCGCCTGCTCAATACGGTTCGCAATGCGCTTGACAGGAAAACTCTTGTAGTAGAAAATAAAATGCTGAAAAAGAAAGTAAGCAAGAACTACGAGATGGTGGGGGAGAGCGAGCCTATAAACCACATAAAAGGTATTATTGAAAAAGTAGCCCCAACTGATGCGCGTGTCCTGAGAACAGGCCCTAACGGAACCGGCAAGGAGCTTGTAGCACACTGGCTGCATGAAAAGAGCGAACGTGCCTCAGCACCTTTTATTGAGGTAAACTGTGCTGCCATACCTTCTGAACTTATTGAGAGTGAGCTTTTCGGGCATGTAAAAGGTGCGTTTACCAGTGCGGTGAAAGACCGTGCAGGTAAATTCGAAGCGGCTGATAAGGGCACCATTTTTTTGGATGAGATTGGAGATATGAGTCTGCCTGCACAGGCCAAAGTACTTAGGGCACTACAGGAAAACATGATACAGCGCGTAGGTGCAGAGAAAGATATAAGAGTAGATGTACGTGTTATTGCCGCGACCAATAAAGACCTTAAAAAAGAGATAGCCGAAGGCCGGTTCCGAGAGGATTTGTACCACCGCCTCGCTGTAATATTAATAAAAGTACCGGCACTTAATGACCGTAGGGATGATATCCCGCTATTAGTGTCGCACTTTGCTGAAAAAATTGCCAGTGAACAGGGGTCGGCGCCAAAACGCTTCTCTGATGAAGCCATTAACCTGCTGAAAGAGTACGACTGGACCGGAAACATTCGCGAGTTACGAAATGTTGTAGAAAGGCTTATAATACTTGGCAGCAGCGAAATATCTGAAAGCGATGTAAGGCTGTTTGCCAGCAAATAAATTTATTGCCACGAATTACTCTAATTACACTAATTTTACAAAGGAATTAGTAGCCATGGATGTAGTTCGTGGCAAAATTATGTTTAAATGAAATTAAAAAAGATAAATCCAAATCTTGCTCAAGCGCTTGAAGAAGCCGGCCTAACAGATCCTACCGAACTTCAGAAGGATAGCTTCGGCACCATAAAAAGCGGCGTAGATTGTGTACTTGCTGCCGATGCCTCGCAGGGTAAAACCACGGCTATTGTAATTAATGTAATACAACGCCTGGAGAAGGCTTTCGAGCATTCGCCACGTGCGCTTATAATAGTTGAAGACAAGGCAAAGGTGCTGGAAATGCTGGAGCTTTTCAGGAACTATGGCAGCTATACCGACCTGCGCGTGTATGGCGTGTATGAGCAGGGTGACCTGGACTACGACAAGAACCAGATTTCGGTTGGTATTGATGTGCTTGTAGGTACGCCAACCCGCCTTAACGATATGTTTGGGTCGGCAGGGTTTGATGTAAACCGCCTCAAGATGTTTGTAGTTGATGATACGGAAACATTACTCAAACTTCGCATGGAGCCCAAGATAAGCCGCCTCAGCAACAGCATTGCCAAAACTCAGCGCCTGTTCTTCACTGATGTTATTACTGAACGTGTAGAGTTGCTGGCCGACAAGCTGATGGTGGAGCCGCTGTTTTTTGAGATGGATGATGAGGAGGGTTTTGAGGAAGGGGATGTGGAAGAGAATTAAGAAGTTAGTTTATCGACATGCATCGCAAGACTGTTGCAATGAACTCATTGCTCTAATTGAAATTGTTGCTTCTAAAATAACCGATGATTCAGATATGTTGTGGACGAGTTATGACTCCCCCATAGAATTACGGCAGGAACTGGAGGAAATTATTAGTTTGCTATCTACAAATGACTACAGTAAAATACATGATTTGTATGTGCATTTTTTACCTTCTTCAACTTTTCAGGAGCATTCCATGTCGAATGGTTGGTCAAAAGAGTACTTAAAATTATCTTCTAAATTTGATAAATTATATCATAGGTTGAAGAAATAATCTATGGAATAATAATATTTTAAAGCTATAGCCGATGCAATTCCAACTCGAATCCTCCCGCCTATACTTCCGTCCGCTTATTGCGGCTGACGATATTCATCTTTTTGAGCTTGACTCCAATCCTGAGGTACATACTTATTTGGGCAAAAAGCCTGTAACTGATATTCAACAGGTGCGGGATGTTATTATCAACATCCAGGAGCAGTACAAAAAGAATGGTGTTGGCCGCATGGCTGCCATCATTAAAGAGACCGGTGAATTTATTGGCTGGGCAGGTTTAAAAATAGAGCCTGAAGTAAACGGGTACAAAAACTTTTATGACCTTGGCTACCGCTTCATCCCGCGTTATTGGGGCAAAGGCTATGCTACTGAGGCAGCCAAAGCTTTTGTAGATTACGGCTTTAACGTACTAAAGCTGGAAAAGATCAATGCCTATGCTGATTTTGACAATTATGCTTCTCGTAAAGTGTTAGAAAAGGCAGGGCTTCAATATATTGAAGATTTTGAATATGAGGGTGATAAAGAGGTGTGGTATGAAATCTTTAATCCTATGCGTTAACGTTTTTTACGAGCAGTAGCTCTTCCTTTACTTTTCTTACGGTCTTTAAACAGATATGCTGCTGCCATACCTGTTACAATCCATAAAGGTATACCAAGGAAAACTTTGAAAACTGAAAGTTTCTCCCCTGCAAGCACGGGAAAAACCACTATTGTAAGTATATAAAACAAGGCGCCGATCAATAGGCCGTTTCGTTTCCATTCCTGCATTATTCTTGTGATTTAGGGTTTCTTTTGCGAGATACATAGCCAAAGATCAGGCCTGCAATCATCCAAAGAGGTATGCCTATAATAAAGCTTTTTAAGGTAAGCGAATTACCGTCTATCAGCGGGAAAACTATATTCATCATCAGGAACATAAAGGTTCCCCATACAAGCCCGAATTTAACCCAGCTTTTCATATTATAAGATTATTCTTAGATTCTTCAAATATAGTTAAGTGACGCTATATTCGTTCTTTGAATCTGTTGCAAAATTAGGCTATTATTTTATCTTTGCCGCTCAACTTTTTACCAATATGAGGAAATTATTACTTACGATTGTTTTACTACTTACAACTTATACTGGATTTGCAACCCGATATTATGTTAATGCTGCTGCAACCGGGGCAAATACCGGCCTTAGCTGGACCAATGCTTTTGTAAATTTGCAATCAGCCTTAAGCGTAGTTATGCCCGGAGATGAAATTTGGGTTGCTGCGGGTGTATATAAACCATCTGCTACCGATAATCGGTCTACTTCATTTGTAATGAAAAACGGGGTTAATGTTTATGGAGGTTTTAATGGCACAGAAACCACTATGGACCAAAGAAATATAGCCAGTGCACCCACAACTCTTTCAGGAGATATTGGAGAGCCAGGTACAAATAATGACAACACTTACAGCATATTGAAGATACAAAATTTTTCATCAACATTTGTGCTTGATGGTTTTATTATATCAAATGGATATAAT
>JAEWKB010000152.1 GCA_023386255.1 Bacteroidota bacterium | reverse complement strand
GGCACGCCCTGCCCCTATACCGCCCTGCTCATATGTCATACCAACAGCACCGTTAAAACTGGGATATGTATCGCCATAGCTTGGATAGAACAAATCGAAACGTTCGCGTGTATAATAGCTCCAGCCCTGTGCATCAAACCTTTTAGAGGTAGTTTCGCCTATACTGTTGTGAAACTCTCTTTGCGCCGGAGTAATAAACTCATGGAAAGGCTCTGCCGCCGGCGGAAAAAAGTATGGTTCGTTATAACCCATTTCATGCACATCTACGTGTACCATAGGCATCCAGTAGTTATATAATGCTATGCGCTGCTGTGTTTCTGTCTGGGTTTGCCACGCCCAGTCGCGGTTCAGGTCATAAGCGTAGTGGTTTTGCCTGCCGCCCGGCCATGGCTCCATGTGCTCACGGTCGTATAGCCCGGGGTGAGTGTCTTTACCGGTAATATCCCTCAGCCAGTTGCCGTAGCGTGCGTAACCATCAGGATTAAGGCATGGGTCTAATATTAAAATTGTGTTTTTCAACCACTCTTTGGTAGCTGCATTATCAGGATTTATCAATTCGTAGGCTACACCCATAGCGCTTTCGGCAGCGGCAGCCTCATTGCCGTGTACATTAAAACTCAGCCACACAATGGCCTTATCATTTACAGTTGAAGGCTTACTGCCACTCATGCCAATATTGTAAAGATGTGTCAGGCGTATGTTTTCCAAATCCTGAAGGTTTTCGGGAGTTGATATTAAATAGGTGTTAAGGCTACGCCCTTGCGTGGTTTGCCCGTATGGCTTGTGCTGTATGTACTGTGAGCTTTGTACCAGGTGCGAAAAATAAGCCTCCAGCTCATGGTAATAGCTTACTTTTGCTCCGTAGTTTGGGAGAAATTCTGCAGGGCTTTTAACCTGTGCATTGATAGCCAAGCTTAGGAGTATTAAACTGAAAAAAAGCTTTTTCATGTAACTATGTATTAGGGTCTCAAATGTAATGATTTTGCGAATGTTTATACATTTGAAATTTAATTATAAGGGAACTTTACCCACAATTATTATCTTTGCATGCTTTAAAAACAGACAACAATGCGTATATCCTACAACTGGTTAAAACAATTTATAAAATTAGACTGGAAATCAGATGAAACCGCTGCCCTGCTAACCGACCTTGGCCTTGAGGTGGAAGGCGTGGATAAATTTGAGTCGCTTAAAGGCGGGCTTGAAGGTGTAGTGGTAGGCCATGTGCTTACCTGCGTGCAGCACCCTAATGCTGACAGGCTAAGAATAACCACTGTTGACCTGGGAGACGGCACACCGGTACAAATAGTTTGCGGCGCACCAAACGTAGCAGTAGGCCAGAAAGTGCCTGTGGCAACAATTGGTACTACATTGTATGACAAGGAAGGGAATGCTTTCCAGATTAAAAAAGGAAAGATACGCGGCGAGGACAGCCACGGCATGATTTGCGCCGAAGATGAGCTGGGCCTTGGCGAAAGCCATGACGGCATCATGATACTGAAAGATGACCTTAAACCGGGTACGCCGGCATCAAAAGTTTTTAATATTGAAACTGATGAGGTTTTTGAAATAGGCCTTACCCCCAACCGTGCCGATGCCATGAGCCACTGGGGCGTAGCGCGCGACCTGCGTGCAGGCCTTATCCAGAAGAATGTACAAACAGAGCTTATAACCCCATCGGTTAGTAATTTCAGGATTGATAAGCGTACGCTAAAAATGGATGTTAAGGTTGCCGACAGTAAGCTGGCGCCAAGATATTGTGGTGTTACTATATCGGGCATAACGGTAAAACCTTCGCCGGCCTGGCTGCAAAACAGGCTAAAAGCTATTGGCCTGGCACCAAAAAATAATGTGGTTGATGTTACCAATTATGTTCTGCATGAGCTTGGACAGCCACTGCATGCTTTTGATGCTGCTAAAATAAAAGGCAACAAGGTGATTGTACAGACAGTTGCCGCAGGCACTAAATTCACAACGCTTGATGATGTGGAAAGGACGCTGCATGAAGAGGATATTATGATATGCGATGAGAACGGCCCAATGTGCATAGCAGGAGTTTTTGGCGGGAAAAATTCAGGAGTGACTGAGGGTACATCGTCGATATTCCTGGAAAGCGCGTATTTTAATCCGGTTTCTATCCGTAAAACTGCTAAGCGCCACGGGCTGAGTACTGATGCATCTTTCCGTTTTGAGAGGGGCATTGACCCAACCATTGCCGAATATGCGCTTAAACGTGCTGCGCTGCTTATACGCGAAACTGCAGGAGGCGAGATCACTTCAGACATTGCAGATATTTATCCTAAAAAGATAGAGGACCACCAGGTGCTGCTTAACTTCAGTAACGTGAACAGGATCATTGGCCAGGAAATACCTAAAGAAACAATAAAAAAAATATTGGCTTCTCTGGATATTAAAATAGCCACAATGAGCGATGCCGGCCTTGGGCTTGTTGTTCCTGCTTACCGTGTGGATGTAACCCGCGAAATTGATGTAATTGAGGAGATATTGCGCGTGTATGGCTATAACAACATTGGCTTTACACAAAAGCTGAATGCTTCTATCTCTAATTCATCACGTACTGAAGACCATAAGTTGCAAAACCTTATAGCCAATAACTTAATTTCATTAGGATTTAATGAAATGATGGCAAACTCACTTACGTCACCGGAATATGTGAAGCTATCGGAAAGCCTTAAAGAGGACCATAATGTACTGATGCTTAACCCACTTAGTAACGACCTCGCTGCAATGAGGCAATCGATGCTTTTCAGTGCGCTTGAGGCCGTTTCTTTCAACATAAACCGTAAACGTGCCGACCTGAAGCTATTTGAATTTGGTAAAACCTATCATAAAGTAGCAGGCAGTTATAATGAAAGAAAGCACCTGACGCTTACAATAACCGGAAACCGCCTTCCTGAAAGCTGGGCCTATGCGCAAAATCCGGCTGGATTTTTCATGTTCAAGGGCTATGTAAATGTTGTACTTACCCGTCTTGGGCTGAACAAACTCCAGGCACAGCCCCTAAATAATGATATCTTCTCTGAAGGAATGGCCTTTATGGCAGGAAATGAGATTGTAGCAGAAATGGGTGTGGTTAAAAAATCGGTAGCCAAACAATTTGACATAAAGCAGGAAGTACTGTTTGCTGATTTCATTTGGGATGCTGTTATAAAAATGACTTCTGGTAAAGTGAAATTTACCGAGATTTCAAAATTCCCTGAAGTCCGCCGCGACCTTGCTTTGCTTGTTGATACTGATGTTACTTTCGAGAATATCTTTAACATAGCAAGGC
>JAEWKB010000134.1 GCA_023386255.1 Bacteroidota bacterium | reverse complement strand
ACCTTTTCGGGCCACAGCCCTGTAGGTAAGAACGTAGGCTTGGGGCTATCGGTAATTAATGATAAAATAGGCCCGGTAGAAGAGACCAATGTATATGGCGATTTCTCCTACACCCTTAACCTTGGAGGAGAGCACCGCCTGGCACTGGGCATCAAGGCAGGCTTAACCTTCCATGATGTAGGTTTGTACACCGACATCGGGCAGAACAACGTACCCCAGCCCAATGACCCTGCCTTTAGCGAGAACAGCAACAAGACCTACTTTAACGTAGGGGCCGGCTTTTTCTACTATACCGACAACTACTATGTAGCCTTCTCGGTGCCGAACATGCTAAAGAGCAAGCACCTTGACATCAATGATGACGGGCAGGAGCGCCAGTTCGGTTCAGAGACGCAGCACTACTTCTTAACAGCAGGTTATGTGTTCCAGCTTACAGAGAACACCAAGTTCAAGCCCTCGGCATTATTGAAGTCCGCCTTTGACGTATCCCCTTCACTGGATGTATCGGCCAACTTTTTGTTCTATGAGCGCTTTGAGATAGGTGCCACCTACCGCCTTGACGACAGCTTTGGCGCGATGGTGAACTTTGCCATCACCCCTAACCTCAGGATAGGGTATGCGTATGACCACATCATATCCGACCTTAACGTGACCACCCCGTCATCGCACGAGGTGCTGCTGCTGTTCGATCTGAACTTCCCGAAAAAAGTATCCCGTTCACCACGTTATTTCTAACCTAAAAGCGACACAAGACAATGAAGAAACTATATATTACTCTTGGCCTGCTTGCCGGAATGATGGTGGCGGCACAAAACAAGGATACCGAGACAGCCGACAAGCTATACGCGAGGCTTGAATATGTTGACGCGGCCGATGAATACCTGAAGCTTGCCGAGAAAGGCAAAGCCGACGCGTATGTTTACAAACAGCTGGCAGAAAGCTACTACAACGTGTACAACTCCAAAGAAGCGGTAAAATGGTATGCAAAAGCCATAGAAACCCCTCAGGATGCAGAGACCTACTACAAGTACGCGCAGATGCTGAAAGCCGAAGGCCGTTATGAGGATGCCAACAAGCAGATGCAGAAGTTTGCCTCAATGGAGCCGAATGACCAGAGGTCAATCATCTTTAAGCAGGACCCTAACTACCTTCCGAAACTAAGGAACCAGGAGAAGCTTTTTGATGAGAAGCTGTTGGACATCAACGACCCTAAGTACAGCAGCTTTGGCGGTGTGCTTACCGATGACAACACGCTGTATTTTACCAGTGCGAGGAACACCGCACGCAAAACCTACGGGTGGAACGAGCAGCCGTACCTTGACATCTATACGGCCACCTACAATGCCAACGGCACCTTTAGTGCGCCGGTACCTGTAGCCGACCTGAACAGCAAGTGGCATGACGGCCCGGTAGCGGTAACCGCCGACGGCAACACCATGTACTTTGCCAGTGAGAGCTTCAAGGAGCGCAAGCAGTTTGAGCGTGACAGGGAGAACAACCTTAAAAAAGGCCAGGTGTTCCTGTACAGGGCCACAAGAGAGAACGGCAAGTGGGGCAACATCCAGATGGTGCCATTCAACGATAAACGATGGTCAACTGGTAACCCGGCGATAAGTGCCGACGGCAAAACGCTGTACTTCACCTCTGACAGGGAAGGCGGGTTAGGCAAAGGCGACATCTGGAAAGTGGAAGTAAAGGAAGGCAACACCTATGGTGAGCCGCAGAACCTTGGCCCGAAAGTGAACACTGACGGCACGGAGAACTTCCCGTACATAACCGATGACAACAAGCTGTACTTCTCTTCAGACGGGCGCAAAGGCTTCGGGGGGCTTGACATCTTTGTAACAGACCTTGCCAAAGGCACCGACGCGATGAACGTAGGGGCGCCGGTAAACACCAATAAAGACGACTTCTCCTTTACCATCAACAACAAGAAAGGCATAGGTTTCTTTGCCAGCAACCGCAGCGGTGTAGACCAGATGTACACGGCAACGCCGGTATGCGGGGTAGAAGCCATAGTAATGGTACGCGACGCCAAGACAGGCGAGCCGCTTGCCAATGCCAGGGTAGCCATACTGGATGAGAAGAACAACGTAATAGAGACACGCACAACAGGGGCAGACGGAAACGTAACCTACAGCGTAGACTGCGACAGGGCTTACACGATACAAGCCTCGGCAGAAGGGTATGAGAACAACACCTTCCCGATAGCCAAAACCAAAGGCGGCACGGTAACAGTATCGGCCAACCTGAACGAGATAGAGAAGATCATCACCGATGTGGAAGTAGTGCTAAACGACATCTACTTTGAGTTTGACAAGAGCAACATCACCAAAGAAGGCGCATTTGAGCTTGACAAGCTTGTAGAAGCGATGAAGGCCAAGCCGGAGATGGTAATCATGGTAAAAGGCCACACCGACTCAAGAGGTAGTGACCAGTACAACATGAACCTGTCTAACCGCAGGGCCAAGTCAACAGTACAGTACATCATCTCAAGGGGTATAGCCAAAGCCCGCATATCAGGCCAGGGGTATGGCGAGAGCCAGCCTAAGGTACCATGCGGAGACAACTGTACCGAAGAGCAGCACGCACAAAACCGCCGCTCAGAGTTCCTTATCGTGAAGAAATAAGAACAAACAGCCTATCAATACCTAAAGCAGCCCACACAAGGGCTGCTTTTTTTGTTTTAAACATTAAGCTGTCAGGATGATTCCCGATTAAGGCTTTAGCTTAGAGTTCTTCAGCTTCATCTAACGCAATGCTGCACAATTGACAGATGCCCAGTACCTAGAAAGATCTAACGTATGTATAATATCGAAGGTTTTGAAAGCTAACCGGCTTGCTTACTCAGCAGTTTTGAAGCATCTGCATACAAGGTTCCTCAGGTCATGCTTAAATTTTTGAATTAGGTGGAGATATAGCGGATTGTTCATCCACAACCGGTACAGCAGGAAAATATTTTTCTCATAATATTGACCATAGTCGGCAAGCAATCAGCCTATACTAATTTAAGGTAACTAAACAACATGTGAATTGGCTTTTAAAAAGCGCATATCTTACATGTAAGCGACTTTATAACATTAAATGCTTTATACCACTCTGCGCGCGCTTTCTTCTTTTATAATGCCTGTAAATAAAAAAAGCGGGCACAAGGCCCGCTTTCCTATCAAAGTCTTAATCACTTATTCAATTGTAAAATTATCGAACTGAAGGTTATAGTTTGAATTGCTTCCAATTTTTAAAGCAAACAAGTCCCCAGTTGCTGATGTATTAAGGTCGGTTATTGTGCTCAAATCTAATGTTATAAGTACCCACTGACCTGCGGTATCAATAGTTCCTGTGTATTGGTTGTTTCCTGCAGGTGTAAGTATCTTATTAGTTGTAACATCTCCTGCATTAAAAGGATAAAAGCCAGTTCCCTGCTTGTATACGTTTAGAGATAAGCTTTTGGCAGATGTTCCTTTAACGTAGAAATGGATTTTTGAATAAGTAGCCGGTAAACCGCCTTGTGCCTTTATTGTAAATACATAATCATTTGCAGTAGCTCCTGTTGTAATAATTTGCAATGAATTGCTTCCGCTTAAACCATTTCCTGTACCCTGCGTTGCATATGGCTTAATGCCAAAGCTGTTTATGCTGCTCAGGAATGCAGGATAGTTTTCAAAATTATTGCCAGGGAATAATGCTACTGCTCCGGGTCCCGGTCCTGGTCCCGGTCCTGGGCCTGGTCCCGGATCTTCGTCAACAAGCCTTGGCTGGTTAAGCTGGATGTCAGACTCATAACGAGGAATGAACTGGTAATCACTTTGAAACTTAGTAAGTACGCCTCTTACTTTACCCGATCCCTGCGGGATTTTTTTCCCGGCAAAGTTGGCAAAGCTGCTGGTACGGAAAATAATTTCATTACCCTGTGCATCAACCAATAAGTGGTTGGTAGCACCACCAATAGTGCGTGGGTTGCTGCCGTTTGATGTAGGAGCGCTTTCATCATAATAAGCATAAGGGAAAGATTCTTCTTTAAACTGAACTCCCTGCAGCTCAATAAGCGTATTGATTTTGTTATCAGCTTTAGCCTGCGCTATAGTTAGTGGCTGTACAAGTTCTTCTTCATCAATCCTTTCACAAGTTGATACAAAAAGATGTTTACTATAGTCACCCGCACCAATACGGCCTACTATTTCGTCTTCTCCATCCAGATATAAGGCTCCCACCTTCAATGATCCGAAGTCTTTAGCAGTATACAGGTCTTTAAGCTTAATGTAAACTTTTGTACCCGGAATAAAACCTTTGGTAAATAACCCAGGCTCATCAACCGAAACGCTAAAACCTACAGGCTGTGAATTATCGGCAGGATTAGTTTGCAGCGATATAGATTTGAAAAAGGTACCCCTTTCATCGCTTGAAGTTACATAGGCTTCAATAATATCATCTGCAGTATAAACCACCGGTGTAATATTTGGTGCGGCAGACACTACAGCCTGAACGGTTTGGTTAGCAGTAAGGCCCGGATTGATGCAATTAGACTCGGGCGTACCATAATCATCATTGTTAGCACATCCTGCCAGCAAACCTGTTGCGGCAAAACCAACTAACAAGTACTTGGAAATTAATGATTTCATAGCTTTTTTAATTAAAATAGTTTTACATTATCAATTTGATAACCTGCAGTAAGTGTGCTGCCGTTTCCTGTTACCCTAAAGGCAATATGCACCGTACCGGAATAGGCTGACAGGTTTATTGCGCCTGAATTTACAAACTCATACCAGTCATTTGCCTGCGTGGGTACAGTTGCCTGAAGCGGAGTCCAGGTAGCTGCCATAACATCAGTTCCGTTAAAATTTGTTGATATAAGCACCTCCAGTTTATTGTTTACAGACTCTAAGTGGTGCTGTGCAGCCTGAAAAGACAGTTTCTTCTTTGTACCGTCAAGGTTCAGGGCAGGGGTAATAAGCCAGCCAATGTTAGACGCCTGGTTTGTTCCAAAAGAACTAAATTCGGCATAACCGTTGCTGTCAGGCCCAGTAAGAGGGAAACGTTCCTCTTTCCATAGCCTTGTACCGGCTTGGGCAAAGTTTGTCCAGTCTGCAATATCCAGGTCTGTAGCGTCTACCGCCTCTTCAAAATTTTCAATAAAAACAATTTCGTCGAAAGGAATCATTGCGGCATCGTCATCAGATACACAGCTTATTGATAAGCCTGACGCTAGAGCTGCTACAAAATATAAATTTATTTTTTTCATAGTCAATTTAATTAAAAGTTGATGTACAGGTTAACAAAGAATGTCCTGCCGTAACCGTAGAAGTACTTAGGCCCGAATGATGGCGTTCCGCTTGCCACGTCTGTATCTAACTGCCTGTAGTTAGAATTTCTTGCCTGTTCAAAACCGCCTGTTTTATAAGTTTTATTAAACAGGTTATTAATGCTCGCAAAGAAACCAAAAGTGTTGTCGCCTATCCTCCAAGACTTACCGCCTTGTAAATTTACTAAATAAAAATCATCAAAACGCTCCTGCTTAAGTAATTGTCTTGCCCTTGATTCTGTTGCATCTTCAAAAACACTGCCCGGATTTTCAGGATCATCAAAGAAGTTTTCTGTCCTTAATAACGCAGAAACATCCATATAGTTGCTTGCAAGGTAGTTTGCGTTAGCTCCAATCCACCAGAAGTGTGGGTTGCGGTACTCAAGGCCATGGGAGTATGCCTGTTGCGGCATGCCCGGAAGCCTGTAGTTTTTAAGGTACGCCTGCCCGAAATCTACTGTGGTAGCGTTTGTTGTGCCCGATACGTTTGTCCCGTCTCCGTTAGCGTTAAGCACAGCAAGGGCATCATTGTTTATCCTTACATTCGGGTTGTTATCATAAGTATATTGGCCGTAAGATGCCGCACCTGTAATTTTTATTGTAGAGGTAAGCTGGTACTCAATACCAAGTTCACCACCCATCATTTTTTTGTCTATACCAGTAACTGTTTCGGCAACAAACGCATTGGCATCCGCACCTTCTCCGTCAAAAACACCTTCACCAAAGAAGAATGAAGTTTCGGTAGAATTTTGTATAGTAGAGTAGAAACCAGTAAGCCTTGCCTTAAGTTTAGGAGCCCTGATGATATAGCTAGCATCAACGCTTGATATAATTTCACTGTCAATATCTTCAACAATGTTATTGTTTAAACGTGCATTTGGGAAGGTGTTCCTTAATGTTGGTGCTTTTGTTAAGCGGGCAGCATTAAAGCTAAGCATGTGCCTGCCGGTAAGCTTGTATGTTAAGCCACCTTTAAAACCAAAGTTTTCAAAATCAATCTTGGCACTCTTGCCAAAAGAATTGTTAGCATAAAGGCCATTCCTGTAAAGTCCTTCCCTGTAATATTCTGAACGTGAATACTGCTGTGCAAGGTAAAAGTCAAACCTGTTGTAAGTAAACCTGAACTGAGTGAAAGCATCAATAACATCTGCAAACAGGTTATAGTTGTAGCCATACGTGTCACCCACGCCAACTACCCTTCCCGGGTTATTTAGGTCAGACTGAGCGAAATCTCCTTGGTAGAAGTTATCAAAATCTTCAAAGAACTGGCCGCCAAGAAGGTCAAGCAGGTTCTGGAAGTTGTGTGATTTTAGCTTCCTGTAGGTAACGCCGCCGTTCATGATAATGTTGTCTGACAGCTGAGCATGAAGGATAGAGTTTGCCGTAAAGGTTTTATCGTCTGTCCTGTCTTCATAAAGCACATAAGCGCTGCGCCCGTTTTGTGTATTGCTGTTAGCTTCATATAACGCATTCCAGTTAATCTGCCTGTTGGTTAAGAAAGCTGCGGTTTGAGCGCCTGCCGGGTCAATGTCCGGATTAGTAGGGTCAGATGTAAAGAAACTAGGAAGGTTACGGTAATAAGTAGGGTCCGGGTTTGGAGCATTCTGGTAGTCCAGCCTGCTGTTACCTATAGAGCCAAACTGGTAAGCAACATTAGTATTAAGGTTTACTTTATCAGATATTTTCCAGTAGTGACTTAGCATAAAAATTGGCTCCTCAACATCTTTATCGCGTGAATTCCTTTTTTTACCATCCTGCCATCCCCAGTAAGAGTTGTATTTTACACCTGCAATACCGGTAACCTCATCAGTGTTTGGAGAGTTCTTACCCCTGCTGTTTTGCGCATAAATACCTGTAAAGTTAAGGCTGTGATTGTCGCCAAAACGTTTTTCAAGGCTAACAAAGAAAGAGTTAGCACCATAATCAGTGCCTTCAAAATAACCTTCCTGCGCCCACCTTCTTGAAGCTGAGATTACGTAAGCAAAACCGTTAGCGTCCATGCCTGAGGCATGTGTAGCCATAGCTCTCCAGTTATAGTTGGTGTTGGTGCCCGAAAACGAAACCCTTGTGCCCGGCCTGAATATAGAGGCTCTTGTGTTTATTTCCTGTGTACCAAGTATGTTTCCAAAAGTATAATCAGATGGTGCTGTACCCATTGTAAATTCCTGGTTACGTGTAGCATCATTAAGTCCTCCCCAGTTGCTCCACTGCGGCCTTCCGTCATAAATCTTGTTCATAATGATACCGTTAATCATGGTGGTACCATACTCATTATCAAGTCCTCTTATCCTGAAACGTGCCTGCCCCCAGTTAAAGGCTGCTGCCTGCTGGTAAGCATCTCTTGATGCCTGAAGCAATCCGGCCGTGTTTTCAGAACCGCTGTTGTCATCTCCCAGATCACTTTCGGTAATAGTGATAAGGCTCAGCTGCTGCTCAGAAGTAATGTCTTCCTCAAGCGTTACAATCCCAAGATCAAGAGCCTGTCCTGCAACAACCTCAAGGTTAAATGTTTGCGACACATAGCCTGCACTGCTCACCACAATTGCCTGGTTACCTTCCGGCACGCTCTCAAAAACAAATTCACCCGCAGCATTAGTCAATGCCGTGCGGCTGGTGCTTTGCAGTGTTGCCACAACATTTTGTAAAGGCTGCTGTGATTTAGAATCAACAACTTTACCTTTTACCAAAGAGGTTTGCTGCGCCCATGCACAAACAACCTGCATCACAAATAAAAGACTGATTACTAGTTTTTTCATAAATGTATTTAAGTTAATTCTCTTTTTGTTAAGTTAAAAAAATCTTAACGGGCGCAAATGTACATCTTTTAATATTATTATTTACTTTTGGCCCCTGGTTTGTTATAAAACTTGATGTTAAATTAATACTTAGTTATGAAAATTAAAAAATTTGCCTGCCTGTTGATTGTTTTTTTCGCAATTATCGGAGTATCAGCACAGGAGAAAAAGTTTAAAGTGCATACAATAGCGTTCTACAACTGCGAGAACCTGTTTGATACTATAAACGACCCTACTATTAATGATGAGGAGTACCTTCCGTCTAACGACTGGACGCTGAAGAAGTACAAAAAGAAGCTGGGTAACCTTAGCAGGGTATTGGCTGAAATTGGTACCGGAGAAAATGCCAACTCACCTACAATAATAGGAGTTAGCGAAATTGAGAATCGCGGCGTGCTTGAAGATCTGGTAAAACAGCCCTTGCTGGCAGGTAAAGATTATGGCATTGTGCATTTTAACTCGCCAGACAGAAGGGGTATAGATGTGGCACTCCTTTACCAGAAAAAACATTTTAAGCCAACAAGCTACAAGAACGTACCGCTGTTGGTTTATGCCAAGCAGGACGACAAGCCTAAAAAAGAGGAAACAGAAGAAAAAACCGATGACAAGGCACAGGTTGATACTAAAACGAGGACACTTTACACCCGTGACCAGCTGCTTGTAACCGGGCTTCTTGACGGTGAAGAGATACACGTTATTGTTAACCACTGGCCATCGCGCTCAGGCGGAGAAAAACGAAGCAGCCCCTACCGTGAGGCGGCAGCAGCGCTTAATAAAAAAATTATCGATTCATTACAGAGAATAAACCCTGACGCCAAAGTGATTACTATGGGCGACCTTAACGACGGGCCTTACAACAATAGTATTAAAAAAGTACTAGGTGCTAAGGCAAAAAAGGAGCAGGTTGAAAAAGGCGGAATTTATAACCCTATGGAAGAGATGGCCAATAAAGGCATAGGCTCACTGGCGTACCGTGATGCATGGGACCTTTTTGACCAGATACTTATGACGGAGCCACTCATTAGAAAAGACTATAGTTCGTTCCGTTTCTGGAAAGCCAGCGTGTACAACAAAGCTTTCCTTACCCAAACAACAGGGCAGTACAAAGGCTATCCGCTGAGGAGTGCCCGTGGCGAAATTGGGTTTAGTGACCACTTCCCGGTGTATATCTACCTGATAAAAGAATATAAATAATATATAAGGTTAGCTTCGGCTAACCTTTTTTATTTTTACCTTAGTAGTATTATTTAAAACCTGCTTCCATGGCTGTAATGAAACCTTTCAACCTTAATAAATGGATAGATGAAAACCGGCATTTGCTTAAGCCGCCGGTAGGTAACAAGAATATTTATAAGGATGCAGAAGATTATATAGTGATGATTGTGGCAGGGCCCAATGCGCGGAAAGATTATCATTATAATGAAACCGAAGAACTTTTTTACCAGCTGGAGGGTAGCATTAAGGTAATTATCCAGGAAGACGGGCAGCGTAAGGAAATGGAGTTGCGTGCCGGAGACATGTACCTGCATCCCGGTAAAGTACCACACTCCCCTGTGCGCGGAGAAGGGTCAATTGGCCTGGTGGTAGAGCGTAAACGGGCCGGCAAAGGTTTTACCGACGGACTGCTTTGGTTTTGCGACAATTGCAACCACAAATTGTATGAGGTGTTTTTCGAACTTCATGATATCGAAAAGGATTTTCTGCCGCACTATCAGCATTTTTACAATTCTGAAGAGCTGCGCACCTGCAATAAGTGCGGGCATGTTATGGAGACAGACCCCAGGTATACGTTGTAGTCCTGGTTCAGGGTTTAGAGGTTTCGCGATAGGCGCGCCGCTTGCTATTCCATCTATTGGAGGGGTGGCTCAAAACCATTATGGTTATATAGAATGAGTGTAGCTCGTTCCCCTCTTGAGAGGGGTTAGGGGTGTGTTATGTACAATATGTTTTGTTTCAAGATAAAAGAAAAAGCATTGCAATAATAATTAAACTACAATCACTTAATCCTTCAAAATTATCAAAACCGCAAAAAAACTATATCTTTGTAAAATATAACATTACAAAAACAATATAGTTACAAATGGCAACATTAACCGATCAGTTTGGTATACAGGAAGCCCTTGCAAAACTGGGCATCCAGGAAATAAACGAAGGTACTTCTACCGGCAGCAAAAGCTTCGCCAATGGTAAAATAATAGAATCATATTCACCGGTTGACGGTACGCTTATAGGCAAAGTAAAAGCTTCTACTAAAGAAGATTACGAAGCTGCCATGGCCAAAGCCGAAGAAGCCTTTAAAACCTGGAGGCTTGTACCGGCACCAAAAAGGGGTGAGATAGTACGCCAGATGGGCGATGAGCTTCGTAAATACAAAGAGCCGCTGGGGCAGCTTGTTTCTTATGAAATGGGCAAGAGCCTTCAGGAAGGCCTTGGCGAAGTTCAGGAAATGATTGACATCTGTGATTTTGCGGTAGGTTTATCACGCCAGCTTTATGGCCTTACCATGCACAGCGAAAGGCCAATGCACCGTATGTATGAGCAGTGGCACCCAATGGGTATAGTAGGTATAATTTCTGCCTTTAACTTCCCGGTAGCGGTATGGAGCTGGAACTCTATGCTCGCATGGGTTTGCGGTGACGTTTGCATCTGGAAGCCAAGCTCTAAAACACCTCTTTGTGCAGTTGCCTGCCAAAACATCATTAAAACTGTACTTGAAAGAAATAATGTGCCTGAAGGCGTTAGCTGCCTTGTTGTTGGTAACGAGAGTGGCGACCTTATTAATAACGATAAGCGTATTCCGCTGGTATCGTTTACAGGTTCAACACGCATAGGCCGCCACGTGTCTAAAACCGTAGCAGAGCGTTTTGGGAATACTATACTTGAATTAGGCGGTAACAACGCCATCATCGTTTCAGAACATGCCGATATCAGTATGGTGTTGGTAGGTGCTGTGTTTGGAGCGGTAGGTACTGCAGGCCAGCGTTGTACTACAACACGCAGGCTTATCATTCACGAAAGTGTGTATGACAAAACCGTTGAAGTGCTTAAAAATGCTTATGGCCAGCTAAAGATTGGTAATCCGCTGGACAGCAATAATCACGTGGGCCCGCTTATCGACAAAGGCTCTGTTCAGGATTATCTTAACGCTATTGAGAAAGCTAAGGCAGAAGGTGGTAAAGTAATTGTTGAAGGCGGTGTTATGGAAGGTGAAGGCTACGAGAGCGGATGCTATGTGAAGCCGTGCATAATCGAGGCAGAGAACCACTTCCACATTGTTCAGGAAGAAACTTTCGCACCGATACTTTACATCATGAAGTATAAAACCATACAGGAAGCTATCGAACTTCAAAATGGTGTGCCACAAGGGCTTTCATCTTCAATCTTCACCAATAATATGAGGGAAATGGAGTTGTTCCTTTCTCAGGCAGGGTCTGATTGTGGTATTGCTAACGTAAACATTGGTACATCAGGAGCTGAGATTGGCGGTGCCTTTGGCGGTGAAAAAGAGA
>JAEWKB010000115.1 GCA_023386255.1 Bacteroidota bacterium | reverse complement strand
GATAAAGGTTATGCCTCGGAAATCAGGTACAGAATGGGATATGAAACCACGTTGGAAGATTCCAAGATTAGGCAAGGCAGGACAGCTATTTATCATATGATGGAAAATGGTGACATGCCTAAACTTGGAACAACTGTTGTTGATAACGAGGGGCTTACGATTGTAAAACAATATTTGGACCGACTATGAAAAAATATATAGCTACCACATTGCTCCTTTTCATTGTGTTGTCAGCCTACGGGCAGCATGCTGAGAATTCCTTTAAAAAATGGCAGCTTGGTCTCAGCATTGAGCCGGTTTATTCTTATAGGAAACTTAACTTGAACAGTTCTGAAGAATGGATTGAAGCATTAAGAGATTCTGAGGAAATACCTGCGTTAGGATACCGGTTAGGTCTGGCTGCACGCAAGGAGATAAATAGCCGCTGGAGTACTGATGTTGCGCTACAATTCGGCACCTCAGGATATACAACTAAAAAGGAGGATCTTGAATGGATTACCGAAGATGACAACCTTCCCAAAGCTGCCAGAACGAGATTTGCTTATCGTTTTCTTTCAATACCTGTTAAAGCTAATTATCATTTTAAGCTCGGAGGTATCGGTGCCTACGTATCTGCTGGAGCATCGTTTGATTATTTTTTTAATAAACGTATTACTGTCCGGTCGTACTATGCTGACGGGACAAGAACAAAGACTGTCAGTTCTAATAATTTCGGTTATGAAAATACATGTTCTGTTATTTTTGGGATGGGTATGAACCTACCAATTAACAAACGGCTATGGCTGTCCGTAGAACCCAATTTTCGAGGAAATATAGTAACCATTACTAAGAGGGAGATTGGCCGTGAATATTTGTATTCGTTTGGTATAAACAGCACCCTTCTAATAAAATTCAGAAGAAAAGATTATGAAAAATCTGCAGGGGCTCACAATTAAAAAGATGAAGGTTTGCGAGGCTGGCCAGGTAGCGGTATTGCTCGCTCACGGCATGTGCCGAAACCCAAATCACCTTGTCTTGTTCGGGTCTGTTTCAGATCGTAGCCTCTATATGCAAACCCAAATGTTTAAAATGGTTCTTGAAGATAAATACAATACGACTTTCATTGCAGTGAAGGACGGAGCAATATTGGGTTCCATGACCTACACGGCCCCCGGCTATTGCCAATTACAGCCGCTAAGGCTATTCATAAGACTTCCTAAACTAATCTCTGTTTTCAAATTTCGCCTGCCTGCTGTTTTAAAATGGAGAATGGTCTGGGCGGGGCATGACCCAAAGGAGCCTCACGTACATTTTGGGCCAATTGTAGTAAAAGAATCATGGCGTGGAATGGGAATAGGAAAAGCATTGTTGCAGCATTTCTGTGAGTATATTGATTCGAAGCAGCAATCAGCGTATTTGGAGACTGACAAAGCAGATAATGTAGTACTTTATCAGCAATTCGGTTTTGAAATTACTTCAACGTGCAACTTATTGGGTAATGTGAATTGGTTTATGTTCAGATCACAAAAAAGAAATATATGATACATACAAGAACTTTTTTACTGCTGCTTCAGGCATGGTTTATAAATATACTGTTTGGAGCCATTGTTTTCAACACTATAGTATTTTATCCTAATATATTTCATAATATTCCTAACTCGCTTGAGCTGACCATGCAATTTTTAAAGGTAAGGGGGCCCCACCACTTTTTTCCGCCATTTGGGGCATCTGTCATTCTTAGTAATCTGATTGCACTATTTTTCTGGTGGAAATTCAGAGCTGTTAGAAACCTTCTTCTTATATCTTTAATACTGCTAATAGTATTTGAATTTATTTTTTCAGTAACCTTTTTTTGGGATAAGAACATAATCCTTTTTGTAGAAGGTAAGCAAGTACATTCACAGACATATCTGCAGGATGTAGCCGACAGCTTTCAATTGTGGCATTGGGTTCGCGTTTGCACATCCGGAATTGCTTCCCTTTGTGCGCTAGCAGCGCTGCAAGTTAAAAATTCAGGAATCATAAGAAATACTTATTAACACTATGAAACAAATTTTATACCTATTCGTCTTTTTAACAGTGGCCTCCTGCGCAACCTCAAGGCCCGGAAATAAACCCACATCAGCGGATTGTAACCTTCATCTCCTCGGCGAGAACAACTACCAGATTAAGACCGTAGGGATTTTGCTGTATGATGGCTTCACTACTCTTGATGCGATGGGACCTTACCAGGTATTTAGTGAGCTAATTGGAACAGAGGTTTTTTTTGTAGCAAAAAGTAAAGGCCTTGTCAGGAATATGAATGGATTACCGGTACAGGTTGACAGGGGCTTCTCCGATACAGGCCACTTGGATATACTGGTGGTGCCGGGTGGCCTTAGAGAAACGTATAAACTTACAAAAGATCCGGAAACAATTGCCTGGATAAAAAAGGTAGATAATACGTCTGAGTTTACAGCGAGTATTTGTACAGGAGCATGGATAGTAGGTGCTGCCGGATTACTGAAAGGGAAAAATGCTACTACCCACTGGTATAGGGCAGAGGAAATGCTGGCAAAGTATGGCGCTAATTATAAAGAACAGCGATGGGTGCGCGATGGCAAGTACTGGACCAGTGCAGGAGTAACCGCAGGTATGGACATGTGTTTAGATATGGTTCGCGAAATAAACGGTGACAAATATTTAAGGATGGTGCTTCTTGATCTTGAATATAACCCAAAACCACCGCTTAAAGGAGGGTCAGTACGTGCGACGGAAAAAGAGAGTGTCAAAATGCTGCAGGAACTCTACGGCAGCCAGATAATCCCACTCCTGGAGAGTGAAAAGGAGTAGTAGTTAGCCTGCAGCAAATCAAAATATTTTAATGAAGCAAGTATTATCACAATAATTTCTTGTATGTTACAGTATGACCTATGGAAAAAAAAGTTTATCATGTCCGCCAAAGTGTATGCTATTATGTTAAGTCGGCAGTCGTAGTTCAGTCTAATGATCCTAAAAGCGAATTATCACTACCCATTTTTCCGGATGGTCATCCGGGGATTATGTACCAACAAACAGAAAGCGGTATGTTATTTTTACCCGACCGGAAGAAAGTTTCAGCCCTATTTGTTTACGGACAGACCACGATCCCGCTCTTTCTCCAGGCCAGAGGCTCTTACAGGTACGCCGTACTGGAACTTTACCCTTTTGCATTGAGGTACCTCCTGGATATTGATCCGGGACTACTTGCAAATAATTGTTATGATCTTTTAAAGCAAAAGGAAACCGGTACTTTTATATGCAAAGATAAGCTGGCAGCGTCTGATGATTCCGCGGCGCTTATAGAACATATATTTGACATTATAGAGGATTTGCTGTCCAGACGACGTATTGCCAGAATAAGCCCGGTACACGCAGCCATTCATGAAATTATAAGTAACAAAGGCCTTGTTAAGATAAGTGAGGTTAGGGAAAAAGCTAATCTCACCGGGAGAACCTTTGAAAGAAATTTCCTGCGCGAAGTTGGGCTTACGCCAAAACAATTTGCTAAAATTATACAGTTCAAGTGCTCCCTCAATGAACTAATAAGTAATAATGATGAAGGCAAAATTAGCAATGTAGCATTTGACAGTGGATATGCCGATCACTCTCACTTTGCACGCGTCTTTAAAAAATTTTCAGGTCTTTCGCCAAAAGAGTACAGGGAGCGGCTTCTTTCGGGGGCTTTTGCCGATTTTGTTCTATTCGGGCAGGTTCATTGATGCTAATTTTGGCAAAAAATATATTATGAAGATTATTATTTTTGGAGCTACCGGATCTATAGGTAAACATTTAGTTGGCCAGGCAGTTGAAGCTGGTCATGAAGTTACCGCTTTTTGCAGGGATACAGCAAGAGCCGGTACTTTAAAACAGAGCGGATGCCAGCTCTATATGGGAGATGTGCTTGATCCCCATGCAGTACATAAAGCGGTAAAGGGGCATGATGCCGTGTGCATAGCCCTAGGTTCCGGAAGTGACAGAAAAAGCACGATCCGTTCAAAAGGAACCAAGAATATCATAGATGCAATGCAGGTATGTGGGGTGTCACGGCTAATATGTCAAACAACCCTGGGCGCTGGCGAGAGCAGGGGAAATCTCAACTTTTTCTGGAAAAGGATTATGTTTGGCTGGTACTTAAAAAAAGTTTTCCTTGATCATGAGCTGCAGGAAGATTACGTACAGGCTAGTGGACTGGAGTGGAC
>JAEWKB010000088.1 GCA_023386255.1 Bacteroidota bacterium | reverse complement strand
TTCCTCCTTAGCTCAGCTGGTTAGAGCATCTGACTGTTAATCAGAGGGTCCTTGGTTCGAGCCCAAGAGGGGGAGCTTTTTAAAAAGGCTATCAGCAATGATGGCCTTTTTTATTCGGCCTCGTAGTTCAACGGATAGAATGGGAGTTTCCTAAACTTTTGATCCAAGTTCGATTCTTGGCGAGGCTACAAGACCCGCTTCATGAAATGGAGCGGGTTTTTTGTTTTTTAAACAATCGGTAATAAAAGTCTCTGCCCCGCGTTTTGCTATACCAATCACCAACATAATGAAAGCCTTCCTGTCTTTATTAATAATGCTGTCAATGCTCTCCTGCAACAGGCCGCAGTGCAACAACACCAACCCTGTTTTTGAGAATAATCTTCCTGCTTCACCAATTTATAAAAATGAGCTGGCAAAGCAGCTTGAACAACAGAATAATGATGGCCTGACTTACTGGTTCAAAAGCTACGAAGAGCGTAATGGCAAGACCTACCTGCAGTTTTATGTTCAGAATGACTCGGTATGCGCGGTAGCCGATGTGCTGGTAAGGCAATGGGATGATAAGCTGGCAGAGATAAAACAAACTAAAGGCATGGGCTATGTGGGCGCTGAGATAACCGGTTTACAATTTACGGTGGAACAGCATGGCGACTCTACCGAATTTGTTTACCAAAGCCTCAGTCGCATTATCGATTAAACGCTTTTAATAACTCCAGTTATCGCGGCTATCCATGCATCCATATCTCCCTCCCTTGTATCTATGGCAATGCTGCCGTTGTTATACGGCCTGAAGGCAACGGGATTTGTGACCGAGAACAACCCAACAGTAGGCGTACCCACGGCACTCGCCAGGTGCATTATACCGCTGTCGGCGCCAATAAAAAGGGCTGTATTGGCGATGAAAGCCCCAAGCTGCCTGATATCCCTGCTGTAGAACGAAGGCGCTGTAAAATTGATCTGCGATACATTTTCAGCCGGCAGTACCTCAACAATCTCAAATTGCGGGAATTCTATTTTCAGCCTTTCGTAAAAAGGCCCCCACCAGTCGCACGAATAACACTTTGTGCCTGTAGCGTAAGTGAAAATTGCTATAACAGGCTTATCTCCCCGCACTAATTCATGCAGAAGTTTTTTACCTTCGGACAGTTCATCCGGGGCCGGCCTAAGGTTAAGGTCCGGTACAGGTTCCGAAAGCCTGTCTTTTCCGAACATGGCCATAAACTCACGAAGATTACAAACAGGATATCGGGCTACGTGCTCATAGTTATTACAGTCTTCCTTTACCTGTTCGTTTACATCGCCAAAAATTTTGTAACGCGCATTGGCAAACTTAGTTGACAATCTGCCAGACGATGAATTTGGCACCACGTTTATCACCAGGTCATACCGCTTTCTTTTAATAGAAATCCATGCCGCAGCATAACCAATAAGATGTTTAAAGGGTTTAGCGGGCAGCTTTATTATCCTGCCTATGTTAGAATAGTTTTTAAAAAGTACAGGCGCAAGGTTGCCGCGCACAAAAAGATCAATAGTACATTGAGGGAAAAATTCAGTTACCTCCTGCAGCAGCGGCGTAATCATAAGCAGGTTGCCAAGCCTGTTATTGGGCCTTATGATGAGTACCCGCTTAAAATCGGCGTTGTCACCAGGCTTAATTTTGGTATGGGTTGTACCCACATTGCGCGTAAGTCCACGCATTATCTTTCGCCGGTAGTTATTGATTTTATTTTGGTTTGTTAGCAAGGGTACTGTGTTTACAACAAAAATATAATATTGATTTTTCTACAAGTGTTAATAATATATTAATGCTTTCGGATACAGAGGATGCAAATACGGCAACCGCCTTATTGATATGGTATCACCGCAGCCTTAGTTTTGTTACTCAACTTAATACTCAAATTTATGAAAACAAAACTACTACTTGCAGCCCTGCTGTTATGTGCTGCAGCCAGGGCACAAACGCTGGGGGAGTTTAAACCTAAAGATGATTCGTACGGGCTGGGCAAGGTAAAAGATGTGAAACGGATTTACATTGCCGCCTTTGAGGTTAACTACCAGGTGTATAATGAGAAGGAAAAGTACAAGCAGGGCGGCTACCAGTTGGGCGGCGGCATGAAGGGCGATGCCAAAACATCGCTTTCTGTGGGGCTTGAGGGGCTTGATGAAAAAACGGTACAGGATATTACCAATAAATTATACGAAGACTACCTTGCCAAACTTAAAGCAAAGGGTATGACCATAATTACAGCAGATGAAGCTGCCAAAACCGAAGCTTATGAAGATTATATGCGGATGCAGGGCGGGCAGGTAACCATGGCCGAAGTACCGGGGGTAATGACCTGTACCCCGGCTAATTTTGAATATTTCATAAAAGGAATGAACAAAGACGGTAAGTCTAAAAAAGGGGGATTTTTAGGCAACCAGGCATCAACATTCCCAAGGCTGTCACGCGATTTGGGAGATGCCATAATAGGAAAAGTGGTTATGACAGTGCTTTTTGTGGGCGATAAGGGAGCCTTTCAGGGTAACGGGGCAAAGCTGAAGGTAGAGACGAGCCTGAGGCTTGTGGGGCACGAAGCGGTAGTGATGACCGATGACAGCAAGATAAAATTCAAGGGGCAGAACACCATTACGCATGTGGGGAGCAACGTTGAGTTTTATCATGGTAAAATGGGGGCAGGTTCAACTACAGCATATGTAGGTACGCTGGTAAAAACCTTGCCATAAATAATGTTATTGATGAAACAACCCTGAGCAGTTATGCAAAAGGCAGCGTTGATGCAGGGACAAAAACCATTTACGGAACATTTTACAGCCCTAAAGACGGAGAAACCTCAAACTCAAAAATTATAAGTGTTGATCCGGCCAAGTACAGTGCGGGCGTGTAC
>JAEWKB010000078.1 GCA_023386255.1 Bacteroidota bacterium | reverse complement strand
TTTCCTCAAGACAGACAAGAACAGGCTGCTTTATTTATTAGAGAAAGGTAAACTGGAGCACCTGCGGGGCAACTATGAAGCCAGCAATGCACTACTGGAGCAGGCTTATATAATGGTTGATGACAAGATAAAAACTACAGCAGCGCAATATGTAACCGCTAAGTTTACCAATCCTAATGCTGAGCCTTATAAAGGCGAAGATTTTGAAAAGGTAACCATACACTACTACAAGGCGCTCAATTACTTTATGATGGGAAGCCCTGCTGAGGCACTGGTGGAAGCCAAACGCATAAACATAAAGCTGTATGAGCTGAACGAAAAATATACAGCTAATAAGAACAAATACAGCGAAGATGCGTTTTCGCAAATATTGCAGGGTATTATCTATGAATCTACGGGCGACATCAACAACGCTTTTATAGCCTACCGTAATGCAGAGGAAATCTACGCCAGAAACAGCAACAAGTTTTTTGGTGTGGCATTGCCGCAGCAGCTAAAAGATGATATATTAAGGACGAGCTGGATGTTAGGTTTTCGTGAAGAGCATGAAGCATACCGTAAAAAGTTTAATGTGCCTAAGGATTATAAACCCTCACCTCCTGCCCCCGGCGAAGCTATAATTTTTTGGGAGAATGGCCTTGGCCCCGCTAAAGACCAGATTATCCTTACGGCATCAACAGGGCTTGGGGCTTTTGTTGGCACTTATACTGATGAAGGCGAAACGCACGAGTTTGCCATACCTATACCTCCAGGTGTTGATATTGGCGTAATTAATGCCGTTGCCATACCTAAATATCGCAGGCGCTACAGCTTTTATGGCAAGGCTGCGCTTGTTGTAAACAGCCAGGAACAGATAATTGAACCGGTTCAGGACTTCTACCCTATTGCAAAACAATGCCTGCAGGACAGGATGATGCGTGAAGTGATAGACATGGTAACACGCTTTGCCGCAAAAAAAGCCACAGGCGCAGGATTGGGAGCTATTGCCGATAATAACCTGAAGGGCGATTGGGGCGATGTGATAAGGGCCGCAAGCGATATTGCCGGCGCAGCAACCGAACGTGCCGATACGCGTAACTGGCAAACACTGCCTGCCACGATAGGGTATGCACGGGTTCCGCTTACGGATGGAGAAAATAGTTTCACCATAAAGAAATATGGCCCTGAAGGGATTGTGGATACTGATACAATTACAATACCCTTCCGCCGCGGGTTGCAGATTGTTAATTATTACGACCTGGGCAGGACACAGGTACTTAAGCCAACAGTTGCGCAGGAGCCCGCCGCCGCACCTGTAGCAAAAGTAACTCCTGCCGCTACAATACCTGCAAACAATAAATAGCATGAAAAATATATTACTTGTATTACTCTGCTTTGCTTTTCAGTCCGGATTCTCACAAGCAAATGAATGGGAAGACTGGCAGAAGACCAGCTGCTACAGCAACATATCATTTCGCCTTAAAGAAGAGCCTAAGCACGGGGAGCAGCATCACTGGAAGATACAATTCAGGAGCGATTATACTGATATAATTTCTTTTAATTACCACGTTACCGATAAACTACAGAAATATAACATCACTACAAAGCGGAAAGTGTTGAATGCCGGGCAGGTAAGTGAGGAAATTGATATATATGCCAAAGAGGCTGATATTTTTATTTTGGTAGATAAATTAAGTATGAGTCCGTATCCTGAAAATTTTGTGGAGTGTGGCCGGTAATTCCCGTAGAGGTTATGTTAATAGCATTAGTTTCTTACAGTAATTATTCCTAAATTTACGGCAACCAGCAAAACTAATTTTCAACACAAAATGAAAATTTTAAAATACATCTTTCTGCTCCTTTTGCTTATTGCTATTGGGCTCGTAGTGTTTATAGCTACTCAGGATGGCAAATATGACATCAGGAAAGAGCGTGTTTTCAATGTACCGCGTACAACACTTTATAATTATATCAATGATTACCGCAACTGGGAGAACGTAGGTATCCTTACCAATAATGATACTACTGCCGTATTTGGCTATACAGATGTTACATCGGGCAGCGGAGCAAAAACCACCTGGAAGCTTAACGGCAGCCAGGGTGAAGTTAAAACACTGAAAGCTGTTGCTAATGATTCTCTTATACAGAAAGCGGTGATTGACGGGCAGCCTTCAGATATATCATGGAAATTTAATGATGTTTTGGATGGCACAAAAGTATCTGTAAGAATGAAAGGCGAGCTTAGCTTTAGCGACAAAGCTTATGCGGTTTTAAAAGGGGGCGTAAAAGAAAAACTGGAGGCAACACTTGATGCCGGGCTGGAAAGCCTCAATAACTTCCTGGTGGTGGAACTTAAGACATTTAAAGTAGATGTAGGCGGGCAGGTTACCAAAACCGGAACTTTTTACCTGAAGCAAAATGCTGTATCATCAATAGAAGATATCGGAAAAAGAACATCAGAGATGATGAACAAACTGATGCAGTTCATCAAAACAAACAAAATTGTTACCAATGGTGCCCCTTTTACCATGTATAAAGTATTTGATACGGCTGCCAATCGTGCCGAATATGCTGTATGCATACCTATTAAAGAAGAAATATTTACAATGACGGGCAGCGAATATGAAGGTAGTAAGTTGGAACCTTTCCAGGCGATGAAAGTAACATTAACCGGCGATTACTCACACCTTAAAAAGGCCTGGGACGCAGGCTATAGGGAGATAAATGTGAAGGGGATTCAACTGAACACTACAGGTGCTGCTGTTGAGGTATATACTAAAGGTGTACAACAAACCAAAAGGC
>JAEWKB010000037.1 GCA_023386255.1 Bacteroidota bacterium | reverse complement strand
GGCCTTACCTTTACGTGGGATGCAGCACAATACTCTACCCCTACTGAGGTTACCTACGAGCTTCAATTTATAAAAGACGGCGGTAACTGGGACGATTATGCTACAACAGGTACTACAACTACCCTTAGCAAAATGCTTACTGTAGAAGAACTAAACGGCGCAGCAATTGCTTCGGGCCTTGGCGCTAACGTGGCAGGTGCCCTTAATGTGCGTGTAAAGGCATCTATTGGCAACGAAGGTACTGACCCAATGTACTCTAATACTATCCTAATCAACGTGACTCCTTATGTAACGTATCCCTACAGAGACCTTTACCTTGTAGGAGGCGCTACTGCTGCAGGATGGGATAATACAGCTACCACAAACCACTACCCGCTTTTCAGGGATGGTGAAAATGCCAACCTGTACACTTATACAGGATATTTTAATGCAGGCGAGTTTAAGCTTATTGAGGTTAGCGGCCAGTGGCAGCCACAATGGGGTCAGAACGGAGGTACACTAGCAGTTAATGACGGTACAGGATCAGATCCTGGTACTTTTAACATTACTACTGCAGGATACCACACGTTTACGGTAAATACTGAAGACATGACGTATTCTGTAACCCCGTATAATGAAGCAGGTGCACCTACCTATGCTACCATAGGTGTTATAGGAAGCGCTACACCAGACCAGTGGAACTCTGACCAGACAATGACCCAGTCATCATTTGACCCTCATATCTGGTACATAGAAAACCTTTTCCTTACTGCCGGCGGCGAATTAAAATTCAGGGCGAATGACTCATGGGATCTTCCGGGCAACTGGGGTGGTACTACACCTTTCTCAGGAACTGCGGTATCAAACGGCGGAAACATTCCTGTAGGTATAGCCGTAAGCGGCAACTACGATGTTTGGTTTAATGACCTTACAGGCTCGTACATTTACATACCTGTTGAATAACAAAAACACTAAGAAGGGGCTGCTAAAAACAGCCCTTTTTTATCAAAAATTATTATGAAAAAAATTACAATCTTATTCTTGCTTTTAAGCTGTATTGGGTTTGCACAGGTAACAACATCGCCGTCACCGGCCATACCTACTGCCCCAATCACAATAACTTTCAATAAAGCAGGTACCGGCCTGGCTACTGCCACAGGTACTTTTTACGCGCATATAGGCCTTACCGTAAACGGCAATACCTGGCAATATGTAAAGGGCAGCTGGGGCAACAATGCCACGCAGCCCGCATTTGTATCTGCAGGGCCTAATTATACCCTTACCCTTAGCCCGGACCTTTATACCTATTTTGGTGTTCCTGCGGGTGCCACCATTACCCAGATATGCCTGGTGGTACGCAATGCGGCGGGCACCCAGCAAACCACCGACTTTTTTATAAACGTGGGTACGTTCCAGGTAAACCTTACTGCTCCGGCGGCAGGGAGCACCACTATATTACCTTCAGGAGGCAGCCTTAACATTGCAGCCAATAATACCGGTGGCAACGCAAGCTATAATTTACTGGCCAACGGCGTAAGCATCAACACCAATGCCGGCACCTCTAATTACTCTTACACGCACTCAAACATTACCAGCAACCAAAGCTATAGCCTGGTTGTTACCCAGGGCAGCAACACCATCACAAGGACTTTTAATGTCGTTGTAAATCCAGGTACGCTTACTGAAGCTATGCCGGCCGGCCTGCAAGATGGTATTAACTACAACACTGCAGACCATACACGTGCTACTCTTGTGCTTGACGCGCCCGGCAAAGATTTTGTATATGCAGCCGGAAGCTTTAATAACTGGCAGCCCTCACCGGCCTATGCCATGAAAAAAGACCCTAACAACGGGAAATTTTGGCTGGAAGTAACCGGGCTTACACCGGGCGAAGTTTATACTTACCAGTATTGGGTGGTAGACCAGACACCTGTAGCAAACTCTCCGGTATTTGTAAAAACGGCAGACCCTTATTCAACATTAGTATTATCTCCTTTTGATGATCCGTATATTTCAGCCACAAATTACCCTAACCTGCCTGTTTACCCTGCAGGCCAGGAAAGAGAAGTAACAGTACTGCAAACTGCACAAACTGCCTACAATTGGCAGGTGACTAATTTCCAGAAACCTAAAAAAGAAGACCTTGTAATATATGAGGCGCTGGTAAGGGATTTTGACTCAGACCGCAGCTACCAGGACCTGATTGATAAAATTGATTACTTTAAAAACCTGAAGGTTAATGCTATCCAGCTTATGCCTGTCATGGAGTTTGAAGGCAACGAAAGCTGGGGCTACAATACATCGTTCCACCTAGCCAACGATAAATTTTATGGCCCTGCCGATAAGCTAAAGGAATTTATTGACCTGTGCCACCAAAACGGTATAGCGGTTATACTTGACGTGGCACTAAACCATGCCTTTGGCAGGAACCCTATGGTAAGGATGTGGATGAGCGACAGCGATGGTGACGGCTGGGGCGACCCAAGTTCTGACAACCCGTATTTCAATACTACAGCAATGCACGCCTACAATGTGGGGAGTGACTTTAACCACCAGCAATCGCGCACTAAAAACTACGTGAAGCGTGTTATTAAGCATTGGGTTGAAAACTATAAGATAGATGGTTTCCGCTGGGATCTTACTAAAGGCTTTACACAAAACTGCCCGAACAACCAGGGCTGTACCGACGGCTACCAGCAGGACAGGGTTGACGTTCTTAAAGAATATGCTGATTATTCATGGAGCCTTGACCCTAACCATTATGTAATATTTGAACACCTTGGCAACAGCAGCGAAGAATCGCAATGGGCTAATTATCGTGTAGGCGAAGGTAAAGGAATAATGCTGTGGGGCAACCTTACAGGGCCTTACGGGCAGCTTACTATGGGCTATGCCGACAACAGCAACATTAACGGCGTGGGCCATGTGAGCCGCGGCTTTACCGATAAAAGGCTTGTAGGCTATGCCGAAAGCCATGACGAAGAAAGGTTGATGTACAAGAACCTTACATTCGGTAATGCTACCAATGCCTCGCACAATGTTAAAACCTTAAATACTGCTTTATCGCGCATGTCGGCTCTTGGGGCAGTACTGTTGCCTGTACCGGGCCCAAAAATGATATGGCATTTTGGCGAGCTTGGCTGGGAAAAATCAATCTTTACCTGCAACAACGGTACAGTGAACACACCAACCGATGCTACAACAGGCGATTGCAAGCTTGATACAAAGCCACAGCCGCAATGGAGCGAAAACTGGCTTGCCAACGTGCAGCGCAAAAAGATATATGACGACTGGGCCAAGATGATAAACCTGAAGATAAATGAACCTGTTTTTGAGGGTGAGTATTCAATAAACTCAGGGACATTACAGCCAAGGATATACGTGTATAACAACAGCCTGCCGTCAACACAGCTTAAAAATGTGGTGATACTGGCTAACTTTGGCGTTACTGCACAAAACGTTACACCTGATTTCCCTTACACCGGCACATGGTATAACCTTATGGACAATACCACCATAAATGTTGCAAGCACTACCGCGGCTATAAACCTGCAGCCGGGCGAATTCAGGATGTACGGTAACCAGGCCCCTGCACTAACCACAGGGACATTTGAAGCCGAAAAGGCCTCACTTTATCCTAACCCTGCATCGGATGTGTTTACGATTAATATAGCAGCCTCTAAAGTAGAAATATATTCTGTGACCGGGCAGCTGGTAAAAGCATTTGCCGATAAGGCAGCATTTACAATGTATGATGTTAACGATCTTTCGGCAGGCATGTATCTGGTAAAGGTTACTGATGTAAATAACCGCCAGAGCACCACAAAACTGATACGCAAATAGTTTGAGTTAGTTTTATAAGTTAAGTTGAAAAGGCCTCCATAGCGGAGGCCTTTTGTTATTTATATCTTAAAATCCTACAATAAAAAAAATGCAGCCTGTAACTTTACTGTTATGAAAAGGATTTTGCTTATCATATTGGCTTGTTCGCTTCTTGTAATGTGCAAGAGCAAAAAAACAGCTGCCGCATCAACCACTGCCACCGAAGCCGGTAAGGCGGATGTACAATACCGCGATGATTTCCGTGCTGCAACAGCTGCCGAAAAGAATGCACTGCTGAAAGAGCTGAGAGCGTATGATGCCGGGTACTCAGTACTTATATTCACTAAAGGGTACAAAGGCGAAAAGATAGTGGTGAGCACAGCCGGCAAAACCGTTTACAGCGGCAACTTCATATCGAACATGAAAACAGGTATAGCGGCGCCTATACGCATACAGAACAGTGCCGACACTAAAGTATATGATAACTTCGCCAAACAGGAAGTTATTATCCCTGCCGAAGAAGCCAAAAAACACAAGTACATTTACCTGATGAAAGACAACAGCCGCAAAGGCAACCCTTTCATGATAACTTACAGTAATACACTAAGGCCGCTGAAGTAAATTTTGTAGGTTTGCATTACAAGCTATTTATATGCAACTACTCCTATTCTTCAAAAACAAAGTATTAAACATATCATTTTTGTTTGTTTTAATTACTTCTGTGCATGCACATTCACAACATCACAGTAAACCTTTAACTGACTCTTGTATAGCGGCAATAAATACAAAATTGAATACTTATATGGCTGATAAGCCATATTTCAAAGTTGCATTAAACCTTAAAAGAAGTAACATATTTATTAATTTTAAAGATCCTGATAAAAAAAGGCTGATAGTCCCGCTGGGCGAAATTAATAACGTAAAAATCTCTCCTGAGGAAGAAGAAACTTTCATCTACAGGTTATTCTTTGACATTTATTATCATAATGTGTCCATACACCAAATAATTATAAAGTGTGATGAAAGTATTGCTGATGCATTACAATATATTGAACCGCTGATAGAAGACCTTGAAAAAGGAGAATATATAAAACCGGAGAGAGCTATTAGTATTGCGCAACAGTATAACTACAGTAAAATTGCGACCATCAACCTGGATGAAGATGCCAGATGGAAAGAAGGCTCTTATGAAAGTGACAAAAGGAAATGGCTGGTAACCTATACAATAAAAGAAGATATTCCCGGCATACACACGCAAAGCAGGGTAATAAAAATTGATGCCAGAACCGGTAAAGCATTAAGAGACTATATTGAAATTCCTATCGATTAACAAATTTCAAAATCCACAATCAACAAATAAACCTTACCTTTGCCCCTACTTCCATTGTTAAAATTATCCTGAACGGGAATAATTTTTCTACTTGTTTGAATTTCTAAGAAATAGTTGTACTTTTGCGCTCCCTTTATTGGGGACGGAATGTTTAATTAAAATTATTTATTGTGAACACATTAAGCTACAAGACAGTTTCAGCTAACAAAGCTACTGCTGACAAGCAGTGGATTGTTGTGGACGCTGAAGGTCATAATTTGGGCCGTTTTGCTTCAAAAGTTGCGATGCTTTTGAGAGGCAAGTACAAACCAAATTATACACCGCACGTTGACTGTGGTGATAACGTGATTGTTATCAACGCAGAAAAAATCAACCTTACCGGAAACAAGCTGGAGGATAAAACATACATCCGCCACACAGGTTACCCGGGAGGACAAAGGACTTTGACCGCTAAAAACGTAATGGCTAAGAACCCAGCGATTTTAGTAGAAAAAGCTGTAAAAGGAATGCTGCCTAAAAACAAATTAGGTGCTGAGCTATTCCGCAATTTAAATGTATATGTAGGTCCTGACCACAAGCACGAGGCTCAGACACCTAAAACCGTTAATTTAAACGATCTTAAGTAATGGCAACTATCCACAAAATCGGTAGAAGAAAAACCGCTGTTGCCCGTGTTTACCTTACAGAAGGTACAGGTAAAATCACGGTAAACAAAAGAGATTTCCAAACGTACTTCCCTACTGCTACACTACAGTACAAAGTAATGCAGCCGCTTGCAATGACAAACAGCGCAGAGAACTTTGACGTAAAGGTAAACGTGTACGGAGGTGGTACTACAGGACAGGCTGAAGCTGTACGTATGGCAATTGCCCGCGCTATGTGCGAGGTTGATGCTGAGAACAGGGGAATCCTTAAGCCTGAAGGACTTTTAACAAGGGACCCTCGTATGGTTGAGCGTAAGAAATTCGGCCAGAAGAAAGCCCGTAAGAGATTCCAGTTCTCTAAGCGTTAATATCCTTACCCGGAGACTGCTTACGGATGTCATCCTGAGCCTGTCGAAGGAAATATTTATTGAATTAATAAAAAAACCAAGTTGTTGTTGCCCCGCTGAGGCGAGGGGTTAGTTTAGCATCTAAATGGGCAGGGCCAGGGAAACCGCCACCTGCACATTGCTTACTCAACAGAACGTAAACTATTACAAAAATGGCAAATAAAGTAGACGTAAAAGAATTACTGGAAGCTGGTGTTCACTTTGGGCACATGACCAGGAAATGGGACCCAAACATGGCTCCTTACATCTATATGGAGCGCAATGGCATCCATATCATAAACCTATACAAAACTGCAGCTAAAATAGAAGAGGCTAACGAAGCCCTTAAAAAAATTGCTGCTTCAGGTAGAAAAATATTATTTGTTGCTACCAAAAAACAAGCTAAAGATATCGTTGCAGAAAAAGCTACTGCGGCCAACATGCCTTACATTACCGAAAGGTGGCCTGGTGGTATGCTTACAAACTTTGTTACTATCCGTAAAGCCGTTAAGAAAATGGCTTCTATTGATAAAATGAAGAAAGACGGTACATTTATGACGCTTTCAAAGAAGGAACGCCTACAGGTTGATCGTCTTCGTGCTAAGCTTGAGAAAAACCTTGGCTCTATTGCTGATATGACAAGGCTTCCTGCCGCGTTGTTCGTAGTAGATATCAAGGCTGAACACATCGCAATAAAAGAAGCTCAGAAATTAAACATTCCGGTTTTCGCAATGGTTGACACTAACTCTGACCCACGTCAGGTTGACTATGTTATCCCTGCAAATGATGACGCTTCTAAATCAATAGAAAAAATTCTTTCTTTAGTAACAGGCGCTGTTGTTGAAGGACTTTCTGACAGGAAATCTGACAAAGAAGACCTTCCTGCAGGCGAAGCTCCTGTACAGGAAACTGCTGCTGCACAAACAGAAGCAGAAACTGCCGCTACCGAAGAATAATTAACATTACAATAAAGCCGTTGTGCCGATGGATGTTTACTTTTGTAGCCATTATCAGCATAGCGGCTTTTATTTTTAACCTAAATAATACTTACTAAAAATGGCAAATATTACTGCTGCAGACGTAAATAAATTAAGGCAAATTACAGGTGCCGGTATGATGGACTGTAAAAAAGCGCTTGTTGAAGCTGAAGGAGATTTTGACAAAGCAATTGAAAACCTTCGTAAAAAAGGACAAAAAGTTGCCGCTAACAGGGCTGACCGTGAGTCTACCGAAGGTGCTGTTATTGCTGTTGTTAATGCCGACAAAACTGCCGGTGTTGTTATCTCTCTAAACTGCGAAACTGACTTTGTTGCTAAAAACGAATCTTTCGTAAAGCTGGCTAACGACCTTGCTAACCTTGCGCTTAACTATACTACTAAAGAGGAGTTCCTTGCTGCAGACTTTAACGGTATTACTGTTGAGGAAAAACTTATTGAGCAGACAGGCGTTATAGGTGAAAAAATTGAAATCGGTTCTTTTGAGCGTCTTGAAGGTGCTTTTGTAGGATCATACATCCACGCGGGTAACCGTATAGCTACTTTGGTAAGCCTTTCAGGCAATGCTGAAGGCGCTGAAGAAGCTGCACGCAACGTGGCTATGCAGGCTGCTGCTATGGCTCCTATCGCTCTTAACGAGGAAGGTGTTGACGCTGCTACCATTGAGAAAGAAATTGAAATTGCTAAAGACCTGCTTCGCCAGGAAGGTAAGCCTGAAGCTATGCTTGATAACATTGCTAAAGGTAAGCTTGGCCGTTTCTTTAAAGATAACACGCTTGTTAACCAAGACTATATTAAAGACAGCAAACTTAGCGTAAGCGAGTATGTTAAGTCGGTTGACTCTTCTCTAACCGTTACAGGTTATAAAAGGGTTGCGCTTGCTTAATTAGCTTTCTCCTATAATACAAAAATCCGTACCGAAAGGCTACGGGTTTTTTTATACCTGTACCTAAATTATTGCCGCACTTAACTAAACATTTATAAATTTGTAAACAGCAACCAGTTACGATACAAATAATGGAATACAGGCAATTTGACTTTAACTTTGAGAGGCTTACTTTTACCATTGAAGAAAAAGGAGTAAACATTAAAACTAAAACAATATCATCATCTACCGAAACCTTCAGGAGGTTTGAAGATATGGGTACACGCATAGTAAAAGAAAAGTCGAGGAAAATAGGATGGCTCATAGCTGCTGCAGTATTTATGGTAATTACTGCCACAGTATTTGTAAGGCGGATGCAAGGGGATAAAATAGGGGACAATGCCGAAATATTCTGGCTTGTTATTGCACTTATACTGTTTGCTGTTTACATGCTTACCAAAACAAACCACCTGTATTTAACGCATAGCGATTTTTCGGGTAGCATACAATTCATCAACCGCAGCGCATACAAAGAAAGCCTGGATAGGTTTATAAAGCTTATACTTGAAAAACGAAAGGAATATCTTCTAAAAGAATATTTTGTGCTTGATGAATTTGTGCCTCCGTCCACACAGGAGGACAACCTCGTATGGCTGTACAACCAGGAACTTATAAGCAAGGAGCAGCTTACTGAAAAGCTGGAAGATTTAAAGAAACTGGAGCCTTTTAAACTAAGCAGAAATGATAATGCAATAGGGTTTAAAAGGTCAAGCGCTGATTTAGAAGACTCTATTTAACGTATGCTAAAAAAACTTATTTTTGATGTTTATCACTAAAAAATATGTTTCAAACCCGTAAAGACACTGTTTTTGTAATACTTGCAGGAATATTTATAACAAATGCCGTGGTTGCCGAACTGATAGGCAGCAAGCTTATTGATGTTGGCCCTTACATTATGAGCGTGGGCATACTGCCCTGGCCTGTAGTATTTATTACAACCGATCTTATTAACGAATACTTCGGCGAAAAAGGCGTGCGCAGGCTTTCTTTTATTACTGCAGGGCTTATTACGTATTGTTTTTTTATCCTGTATTTCGCACTTAATATTCCCGCCACCACTAAGATTCCCGGTGTTACTGATGAACAGTTTACCGCCGTTTTCGGGCAAAGCATGTGGATCATTGTGGGCAGTATAACCGCATTTCTTGTCTCGCAGCTTATTGATGTGGCCATCTTCCACTTTGTAAAGAAGAAGACAGGCAAACGTATGATATGGCTTCGCAGCACGGGTTCAACGGTAATATCTCAGCTGTTTGACAGTTTTATCGTGCTTGGCATAGCATTTTATTTTACCGGCAAAATGGATACCGAAACCTATATCACATCGGGCTTCACAGGCTATTTTGTAAAGCTTATACAGGCTGTGTGCCTCACCCCGCTCATTTACCTGGGACATTCGGTTATTGACAGGTATATACATAAACAGGATTTACCGCAATAACACAATATACTTAGCCGTTTTGTTCTTGTTGGCACAGATAACACTATATTTGAACCATTTAAACCACCACCCCTTGAAAAAGATATTGTTACTGCTGCTTTGCACTACGGCAGCTTTTGCACAGCAAAAAAAATACCAGGGCCTGCTTTGGGAAGTTTCGGGCAATGGCCTTGCAAAAAAATCGTACCTGTATGGCTCCATGCATGTAAGCGATAAGGTTTCCTATCACTTGTCGGATGCTTTTTTTAACCACCTGCTCAATGCAGATATAGTGGCTAACGAAAGTGACCCTTCTACCTGGGGTGAAGTGATAAACATGTTGTCTTCCTCAGACAATTATGATCATAATAAGTTTTACACGCAGTTTTACATGACTCCTTTTGAGAAAGATAATCTTGAGGCGTTATTCAACAACCGTAGCTTTACGCTTAATAATATCCTTAGCAGGACCAACGAATATAATAAAGAGTACCAGGAAGAGACATACCTGGATATGTTTATATACCGCACCGGGCGCAAGTACAACAAGCGTACCGTGGGGCTTGAGGATACAAAAACATCGCTTATAAATGCAGCTGCGGCCGATTACAGCCGTGCCAAACCCAAAGAAGAAAACAGGGCAGCATTGCAAAAAATACTGAAAAACATATCATACAAAGAGGCGATGACCAACTTTTACAGGGAGAAGGACCTGGATATGCTCGACTCACTTACCGTGCTGTCATCATCCGAAGAGTACCTGAAGGCGCTGCTGTATGACCGCAATATAGTTATGGTAAAATCTATTGACTCACTGGCACGAACAGGCAGCCTTTTTGCGGCTGTTGGGGCTGCGCACCTACCCGGGAAAAAGGGCATCATTGAGCTGCTCCGACAAAAGGGTTATACCGTAAAGCCGGTGTATGACAACTATACCGACAAAGGGAAGGGCAGGAAAGAACAGATTGAAAGATACTATATCAAGCCACAGTATAAAACATATACTTCGGCTGACGGTATGATATCATTGCCGCTGTATCCCATGGCCATTGAAAATAAAGAAAATGTACAGTCGCCGGATTTAGCCAATGGCGGCTATATTAATGTAAAGCGTTTGCTTTTGCGTAATTTCCTCAGCAAAGACAACCGCTCTTTTGACCATAAATCGCTGGATAGCCTTTTTTACGAGAACATTCCGGGTAAGATACTGGAGAAGAAGTTTTACATGCAGGACGGTTACAGTATATATGATATAAAGAACATTACTAAAACCGGTGCCGCCCAGCATTACAGGTACTATATTTCCCCGCTTGAAATAATAAGCATAAGCATGGCAGGAGAAGGCAGCTACACACGGCAGTTTGAAGCCGATATTTATAGCAGCATTACCCTGAAACCCATAACAGCAGCATGGAAAAAGACCTCGCCAAAAAAAGGAGGGTTTAGTATAGAACTGCCATCCTACAATGCTGTATATGGAGATACCAACCAAAATAAAGGAGCCTCAGATGCCACAATATATGCTTATGACACCGCAGAAAAAGCCTATTACTTTGTGCAGGAAAAGACGCTTAAAGATAACGAAACCCTTGAAGATACAGAGTTTGAGCTTAAGCGGATACAATACGAATTTTACAGGCAACTGGGCATTGACTCACTAAATACCACAATCAATAAAAATCCTCTTGGAGTTACTTCATCAGCCATGTTGGGCAATAAGGAGGTAAGCCTGAAGGG
>JAEWKB010000226.1 GCA_023386255.1 Bacteroidota bacterium | reverse complement strand
ACATAAGGGTCAGTAGCGATCTTGAATGCAAGAGCTGCAAACGGCTCATCAACAGATGGCTTACGAACGATAGGCTCGTCAGTATCAGGGTTTGTACCTTCAATAGCTTCTTTGTCAAGTGGCGAAGGAAGGAATTTACAAACCGCATCAAGCATGAACTGAACACCTTTATTTTTAAATGAAGAACCACAAAGCATAGGAATGATAGCCATATCTATAGTAGCTTTCCTAAGTGCGTTGTTGATTTCGTCTTCAGTAATAGAGTTTTCATCCTCCATGTATTTCTCTAGAAGGTTCTCATCATACGCAGCCACTTCTTCAATAAGCTGTGACCTGTACTGGTGCGCTTCATCAGCCATTTCCGCAGGGATAGGCACAATGTCAAAAGTAGCTCCCTGAGTATCGTCATGCCATATGATAGCCTGGTTCTTGATAAGGTCTACCACACCTTTAAAGTCCTGCTCATCACCTATCGGAAGTACGATTGGCACTGCATTACTCTTAAGCATGTCTTTTACCTGCTGGCACACGGCAAGGAAGTTAGATCCCTGACGGTCCATTTTATTAACGAAGCCCATACGCGGCACACGGTAATTGTCTGCAAGCCTCCAGTTAGTTTCTGATTGCGGCTCAACACCGTCAACAGCACTAAAAAGGAACACAAGGCCATCAAGCACCCTAAGTGAACGGTTTACCTCAACGGTAAAGTCAACGTGTCCCGGGGTATCAATAATGTTAAAGTGGTAATCCTTAGTATCAGCAAGCGGCTTACCCTGTTCTGTAGGGAAGTTCCACGTACAGGTAGTAGCAGCCGAAGTAATGGTAATACCACGCTCCTGCTCCTGCGCCATCCAGTCCATGGTAGCTGCACCATCGTGCACCTCACCAATCTTGTGTGACTTACCTGTGTAAAAAAGGATACGCTCAGTAGTTGTCGTTTTACCGGCATCAATGTGGGCAGCAATCCCTATGTTTCTTGTATATTTTAAATCTCTAGCCATTTTAAATGTTTCTTTATGAATTAGAACCTGAAGTGAGAGAATGCTTTGTTAGCTTCTGCCATTTTGTGAGTATCCATTCTCTTTTTAACAGCAGCACCTTCTTCTTTAGCAGCAGCCAAGATTTCAGAAGCAAGCTTTTGAGCCATAGATTTCTCGTTTCTTCTCCTTGCATAAAGAATCATCCATTTCATAGCCATGGATATTTTCCTGTCCGGACGGATCTGCATTGGTATCTGGAATGTAGCACCACCCACACGACGGCTACGTACTTCTACGTGAGGCATAACGTTAGTTAAGGCATCTTTCCAAGTTTCAAGGGCAGATTTCTCAGCGTCTTGTTTTTTAGCTTCTACGATGTCTAGCGCATCATAAAATACTTTAAAAGCAGTTGATTTTTTACCATCCCACATTAAGTTGTTCACAAAACGCGTTACTAACTGATCGTTAAATTGAGGATCTGGTAAAAGAGGTCTTTTTTTGGCCTGTCTTTTTCTCATGTCTTTACTTTAAAAGTTTTAAAATTACTTTTTGTCTTTAGGGCGTTTTGCACCGTACTTAGACCTCCTTTGAAGCCTTCCGTTTACACCGGCAGTGTCAAGAGCACCACGAACAATGTGATACCTTACACCTGGCAAATCTTTAACCCTTCCACCCCTAACTAATACTATCGAGTGCTCTTGCAGATTGTGTCCTTCTCCGGGGATGTACGCGTTCACCTCGTTACCGTTTGTTAAACGAACCCTTGCAACTTTACGCATTGCAGAATTCGGTTTCTTAGGTGTTGTGGTGTACACACGTGTACATACTCCCCTTCTCTGAGGGCAAGAATCTAAAGCAGCCGATTTACTCTTCTTAGTTATCTGGGCTCTCCCTGTTCTTACTAATTGTTGAATTGTTGGCATAATTAATACTAAAAATTTCTTATGTTTAAAAAACCCGCTTTTTACGGGGTTGCAAATGTAGGAATTATAATTTATAAAACAAATCCTAAAACATTAATTTTCAAATGCATCCTGTACGCGCAGAGGCTTGTATATTTTTTATGCAAATTTTGCGTTATTTGTACCTGACATAAACCACATTGAAAAAATTCTTTTCCATACTCATTGTTTTCCTCATTACCTTATCTGCAAAAGCACAAAGCCTCCACCTAAAAATTGAAGGACGCAACGCTGATGAAACTAAGGTTATAGACTCTGTTTCCTATAAAAAAGTGCATGAGAATGGAAAATCTGTAACCGAAGAAGCTGCGGTACTGTCTAACGCACTAACCAAAGCAGGCTACCTGGAAAATGAAATGACGGGCAGCCGGAAAGTTAACGATACGCTATTCCTTTATACATTTTCGGTTGGTCAAAAAACAAAAGCTATACATATATATACAGGTAAACTTCAGGCCGATGAAAAACTGCTGCTCGATATAAGTAAAGACACACTCACACTGCCCCTTGCCGAAGTAGAAGGTTTTATGAACGGCAACATTGCCGTACTGGAACGTAAAGGCTACTCCTTAAGCTCTATGCAGCTTGTAAACTATATAAAAAAGGGAAACTACCTTTATGCTGAACTGAAACTGAAAACTGAAAAGAAGCGCACCCTTGATGATATTGTGCTTGAAGGCTACCCAAAATTCCCGGAAGGCATACGGCGCAATATTGTAAAACAATACAAAGGCAAAACGTTTAACCAGGAAACACTGGAACGGGTGCATAAAGATTTTAATGCATTGCGCTTTGTAAGCCAGCCCCGTTATCCTGAAATTCTGTTTAAAAAAGACACTACTAAAGTATATGTGTACCTGCAGAAGGCAAAGCCTAATACATTTGATGGCTTTATTGGCTTTAATAATGATGAAAGCAGCAACCTGGTCTTTACAGGATACCTGGACCTGCTCCTGAACAACGTGCTGAACAGTGGCGAAAAATTCAACCTGTTCTGGAAAAGCGACGGCAACAAGCAAACTACTTTTAATGTAGCACTGGAGCTGCCTTACATTTTTAAAAGCCCTGTAGGGATAAAAGGAGCGCTACGGATATTTAAGCAGGACAGCACATTCCAGAATACGGTTACCGATATTAACCTGGGCTATTACTTTAGCTACAACTCTAAATTGTATATCGGGCATCAGGGAACGCAGTCGGTAGATATACAAAGTCTTAACACATCAACCCTTAGCGATTATTCAAATTCTTTCTGGACGTCAACCTACGAATACACTAACTTTAACCTTGATGATTTCCTTTTCCCGGAAAAAACAACTTTGTTTATTAAAGGCGGTTTTGGCAAGCGTGATTCAAAAGTTGGCAACAGCGACCAGTATTTTGCACAGATTAATGCGATGCACAACATCTACCTGAATAAAAAGAACGTCGTCAGCCTGAAGAACCAAACCTTTTACCTTAACAGCAGCAATTACATAATTAATGAGCTTTACCGCTTTGGCGGCATTAACTCCATACGCGGGTTTAACGAGAACAGCCTGCAGGCGAGCCTCTATTCTGCCCTGATGCTGGAATACCGCTATGTACTGGCACCTAATATATATGTACATTCCATAACCGATTACGGCTATTTCCAGGACAAAACATCAAACATTAAAGAAAACCTTCTGGGACTTGGATTTGGCTTCGGTCTGTTAACCAAAACAGGTCTTTTTAATATAATTTATGCAAATGGCAGCACCAAAGACCAGTCTATAAAATTATCCAATTCTATCATTCATTTAAGTTTCAGGACAAACTTCTAAATAAAAAAGCTGCCGTGTTACCGGCAGCTTCACTACTAACAAAATCCTATTATTACTTAACAACTACTTTCACTGTATAAACTTTGTTGGAGTGTATTTTTAGTACATACACACCGGTTGGAAGGCTTTGGTTGATTATAGAGAAATTATAATCATTGATGTTTTTTGATGAATAAAATAGGTTACCTGTCATATCGAACATATCGATCTGCTGTATAGGGTACTTACATTTAATATAAGTCCTTTCACCTTCCTTAACCGGGTTAGGATATACCTGCACACCATTAGCTGATGAGAACTCATCAATACCCGCAGGAGTATCTACTACAAATGACACCCTGTTTGAAACCTCATTATAAGAATCGTTGGTAAACATTACAATAAAGTAATCTCCCGGTTCTGTCGGCAGCTTATCATCAGGCAATATCTTAGTACCTTCCGGCTGGCCTTCAAAATACGTATAGCTTACCAGTTCATCTTCGTTAGGATTATCACCTGCATGGTATATTCCCAGCCAGTCTTTTACGATACCCGGAGCATCGGTCCATGTGGCAATTATATTTTCATTAAGGTTATAAACTGTTTTATTAATTGCCAGCTGCGTAATCATTGTACCTACCTGGAAGAATACTTTTTCACCTACAGTATTATAACCATCCTGAAGAAAGTACTGTGCATAATAATAACCGTCTGCCAGGCCTGGGAAAGTTTTTGTTCCTGATGCCGTAGTTACATAGCTCCACGCGGCTGAAGGTGTTGGCCCGGGCGTTTGCCCTACTTTATAAATACCTATCCAGTCATTGGTAAGATGCGGCGCATTTTGGAAATTTACAGTTACGGTGCTTCCTGAAGCATATACCTCCTGCCCTGCTGATAGCTGCACAAATGGGCCTACGTAAAAATACTTTCTGTCAACAACTTCAGTATATCCATCATTAGACATTAATGTAGCATAATATCTTCCCGGAGCCATTAATCCGTTAGGAAATACTTTTGTGCCGCTGGTTTGGCCGTTTATGTAAGACCACACCTGAGAAGGGCTTGAAGAACCCGGTGTCTGGCTGGCTTTATAAAGGCCAATCCAGTCGGTATTATTACCGGGGGCACCTGTAAAAGAAACTGTAATTGGAGTATTTGGCAGGTATGCAATAGTATCAAGCTGAATCTCGCTGTTGGCAAAACTACTGTTGATAATGTTGAATGTTTTAGCTTCGCTCCATGCCGACCAGTTAAGATTCCTGTCCCTGTGGCGCACTTTTACAAAATACTGGCCATTGGGTATTTCATTGGCCGCAAGGGTAAGCTTTGTAATGTCTACACCCTGGTTCTTGTCTTTAGAAACATCAGGCTGGTTGTTCATCATGCCATACAGGTTCTCATAATCGCGATACACATCTTTCTCCACAATACTAAAATCAGCGGTCTTGCCTATCATGAACTCCGTAGAGTTCATCAGCTCACCTGAAGTTGTTGCGTAAGCCGTACTCTCAATAGTAAGCGGAAGCTCAACATTATTACCCGTAAAATTGTTGGTTATGGTTGGCTGGGCAGGCACGGTTAGCCCTTTCTTGTGATAAAATGTATCCATCAGCTCATTATCCTTCCAGGTATAGATGCTGCCTATAGAATATGATTCAACAGTAAAAGTATCATTAACTACATCAACGTCAATTATCTGGTACATCCAGTTCGAGATGGTTTTTTGTACATCGTCAAAATCCTGTTCTACAGCCATGCCCCAATACTGATCCCAGGCTACCCCGCCGGAAATTATTTGATATGTTGGCGTATCCTTAAGCTGGCCTCTGTGGTACAGGTGGTGGTGCGCACCAATATGCAGGATGTGTTTTGGTGAAGTGGTAAGTACCGGCATGGCTGTATTGCGCACCCACGGAGAAATGTCGCCTACATACTGCTCAGCCTGGTAGGGCCTGTGCCCAAGGGAAACGATCCAATCTACAGTATCATCATTATTGGCAGCGGCAACCACCTGCATAAGCCATGCCAGCTGCTGCGCCCCTGTATGCTCTGTATCAAGGGCTATAAAAAGTGTGTTACCCACTTGGTTAGCATAATAATTTTCTGTCCCCGATGATATACCCTGGTACGACATTTCGTTAAGGATATAGTGATCATAATAAGCCTGCATGGCAAGTGTACCATAAGTTTCATGGTTCCCTACAAGCGTCTGTATCGGCAGGTAGCCTGACAGGGCCTTGTTCTTCTTAAAGTGTACATTTTCGTAATGATCCAGCGTCCCTACGTCAACCTGGTCGCCAACCATCACGGTAAGGGCAATGTTATCGGCCGGATCGGCAGCAGCACCCCACTTTTGGGCTATCTTCCTTTTAGCAGCAGCCACCAGGGTATCAAACCTCGGCACGTTACGCATCTGGTTATCGCCCATGATAAGGAACCGCAGGTGCCCGTCAGCAGTGGCGGCCTGCCCGGGAAGCGGAGTGGTTTTGAAAGACATTGTTTCCGAAACTTCACTGCCTGTCCTTACCCGATAATAATATTTAGTATTAGGTGTAAGGCCGGTTACCTTTACCGTATGATAGTAGTAATTGGCAGGGTAACCCGTGTCTGAAAGTATCTGGTTGGTACCGGTAACGGTATTGGTTAAGGCGTTAGGTGCCGAACCGTATTCAACTATCGATTCCGGATTGCTGCTTGTTTTCCAGTTAACATAAATAGAAGTTGGTGTTGGCGCCTGAAGGTAAGGATTAAGAGTTTGCCCAACTGCAAAAAAAGAGCAGCAAAGCAAAAGCAATAAGTAAACTTTTTTCATGATGTGTGTTGTGTTATTATATGGCGCCAAAATTAGTCCTGATACTCCTGTTGCTATTTAGGTAATCTTTAAGTTTGGGTTATTGAAATGTAGGGTTAACCTTAAGATTATTAAGAGAAGTTTATGTATTAGGTTAACTCTTATTAAGTCTTATCTTTGCCGTATGGAAAAAGAACACCAGATATTCGGGATAAGGGCTATTATCGAGGCCATTAACGCAGGTAAGGAAGTTGATAAGGTTTTTGTACAGAAG
>JAEWKB010000214.1 GCA_023386255.1 Bacteroidota bacterium | reverse complement strand
GTTCTGTACCTGGTCTTTCATTAGGGCAATTAGCGGTGAAATTACAAGGCACAGGCCATCCTTCATAAGCGCCGGCACCTGGAAGCAAACCGATTTACCGCCGCCTGTAGGCATAAGAGCAAAGGTATCTTTCCCTTCCAGGACCGATTGGATTATTTGTTCCTGCGGCTGCCTGAAGGCATCATGTTTCCAGTATTGTTTCAGGATATCGAAAGCCTGCTGCATATTATCGTGATAGATGCCCCAAGATAAAAAGAATTCTGTTATCCAGCGTGTCTTTCGGCACTTCTATCAGTTCGTAACCGTAATTTTTATAGGTTTCTATAAGGTGCTCCGCTATCAGTTTTGCCTGTTCGTAATTTTCATAGCGGGCTTCATCGGCAGTATAGATTTCTTCCCAGGGCGGCAAAAAGAAAATTTTAGTGTATTTGTGCTCGTGGCATGCTTCGTCAAAAAAAGGAGGGTAGGCATCGCCTATATAGTGCATGTAAGCCAGTACATCGGGTATGCCGCGGTCCAGGAACACTATGTCACATTCTTCAGCCAGGGCACTATGGTACTGCTTTTTACGGCCTTCCAGCAAAAGTTCGCTAAACAGCAGCGGCTTTTCAAGGAACAGCTGCTCAATTCCCTGTTTCCTGGCCTCGAGTGTAACCTCGCGCGAAATTTCAGGATAGCAGGTATATCCCCTTTGCGTCAACCCGTCAATAATAGTGGTCTTACCCGATCCCGGCCCACCTATAATAACAACAATTTCTTTGCCCACACCATTAAAAATAAGCGGCAAATTTACTTAAACATTATGTATTATAAAAGTATTTTCAAAATCAGCTAAAGTGTGCGAAAAACCACAGCTTTCCAGGAATTGATTTAAATATCTAACCAGTTTTCATAAAATCCATTAAATAAACATAAGTCTTTGTTAAACCCCTTCTTTAGGTGGAGACTGAATGATATCTTAGCAAAAAAAATATATACACCTATGAAAAAATATAGCGCCAAACGTTTACAGTATGCTGTTGCCGGCAGAAGATATACCCAAAATGTAGAGTTGGGTAAGAAAAACTCGATAATCAGGAATATTGAAATAATAGTGGCCTGCATTGTAGCTTTTATGGCAGGTACCGGCATGTACGAATTATTTAAGTAAGCCCTTTAAGCTTTTAATAAAAAATCCCGCACTTATTAAAGTGCGGGATTTTTGTTTGAATTAATAATTAATCTTGTGGTGTGGTCTATTTGTTGCCTGCTTTGTTCTCAATATATTCTTTGAACCCTTCAATATCCGACTGAAGCATCCTCTCAAATACAGGGGTAAGAAGTTTCGCCCCTGCCTCTCCGGCTTTGCCCAGCGGTGCATGGTATGAAATGGTTACTTCAATGGTTGTTGAGTTTCCGTTATCGGTAAACTTTACCTTACCGGAGTTATTTATGGTACTCCCCGGCATAGAGTGCCAGCTTAGCAACTGGTTGGGCTCATCCATCAGTATCTCAGCCTGCCAGCTTACTGTACCAAGGCCACCAGGTATCCTTGCTTTCCACTCTGATTTGTACTGGTCAAGCACCATCACGCTGTGCAGGTGTTTCATGAACAGCGGCAGGTTTTCCAGCTGGCGCCATGCGCTGTAAACTTCGCCTGCAGGGGCATTTACAGTTAACGATGTATTTACGGTAACATTCCCGCTTTTAAGCGCGGTGCTGCGCTGCATCAGGTCGTACGCCGGGCAATAACCGGTAATACCCCTTACCAGCATGCCTCCTGCCGTAACAGCTTCTAGTGCTTTCTTCTGGTTGCTGTGTTGTTTTTTAAAAGCGCGGTACAATAAATATCCGCCGGCTGCCACCATAAAAATACGTTCTGGTGTACTTACGTTTACCCTTAGTCCGGGTATAAAGCTTTTCTTGTGTTTATGCAGGTAGCTGTCGGCCTCATTTACGTTTGATACTGATGCATAACGGTTAGGGTCGGTGCCTGACGGGTCATATTTCGAAAAATTCCTTTTTGACGTAGCGCTGCCGCTTTCCAGTCCCGCTGCCTGGTTTTTATTAGGTTCCATAAGTATTTAGATTTATTGTTTGTATAAAAATACTTATTAAAACCCTGATAGCCTTTTAATTAAATTATAAAGAAATCTTAATTAAAGTTAATAAACAAAAAAAGCTGCCCTTACTGGGCAGCTTTAAATAATTTAAGTAAAGCCTAATCTACACGTTCAATTTTAGCGCCAATGGCTTTAAGCCTCTCATCAATCCTTTCGTAGCCACGGTCTATCTGGTCGCCGTTCTGTATGGTACTTGTACCTTTAGCCGACAGTGCCGCAATAAGCATTGATATACCTGCCCTTATATCAGGCGATGACATGGTTATACCTTTTAATTGCGATTTAAAATCATGGCCTATAACTACAGCCCTGTGCGGGTCGCATAGCATTATCTTAGCGCCCATGTCTATAAGCCTGTCCACAAAGAAAAGGCGGCTTTCAAACATTTTCTGGTGTATCAGTACGCTGCCCCTTGCCTGTGTGGCCACTACCAGTACTATGCTCAACAGGTCCGGCGTAAAGCCCGGCCATGGCGCATCGGCAATAGTAAGTATAGAGCCATCAATATAGTTTTGTATCTCGTAACCGTCAGTATGTGCGGGGATGTAAATATCATCGCCTCTGCGCTCTAAAGTAATACCAAGTTTCCTGAAGGTATTAGGAATGATGCCCAGGTTGTCCCAGCTCACGTTCTTGATAGTGATTTCGCTGCGTGTCATGGCGGCAAGGCCAATCCAGCTTCCTATCTCGATCATGTCGGGCAATATCCTGTGCTCACATCCGCCCAGGCTGTCAACCCCTTCAATTTCAAGCAGGTTAGATCCTACACCCGTAATTTTTGCTCCCATGCTGTTCAGCATGTTGCACAGCTGCTGCAGGTACGGTTCGCAGGCAGCATTATATATGGTAGTTTTGCCTTCGGCAAGCACGGCAGCCATAACAATGTTGGCCGTACCGGTAACCGATGCCTCATCAAGAAGCATGTAGGTGCCTTTAAGTTTACCTTCGCTTTCTACACCATAAAAATAATCTTCTTTATTATAGCGGAATTTAGCCCCAAGGTTGATGAACCCTTCAAAGTGGGTATCAAGCCTGCGGCGGCCAATTTTATCGCCTCCCGGTTTTGGGATATAGCCTTTACCGAAACGGGCCAATAACGGGCCTACTATCATGATAGAGCCGCGAAGTGATTTTCCTTCCTCTTTAAACGCTTCCGATTCAAGGTACCCAAGGTTTACTTCATCTGCCTGGAAGGTGTAAGCGCCTGCACCAACTTTCTCTACCTTAACACCTAAATTGCTCAACAGCTTTATCAGCTTGTTAACGTCAATAATATCAGGGATGTTTGTTATAGTAACTTTTTCAGGGGTAAGCAATACGGTACATAACACCTGCAGTGCTTCGTTCTTGGCTCCCTGCGGAGTGATTTCGCCCTTTAGCGGATGGCCTCCTTCAATTTTAAATGTTCCCATGCAGCGTAAAAAGAATTATGGTTTTCTGTTTTTGTTATTCTGGTTATTTTTTCCGTTCGTGTTTCTTTGCATTTTCTGCTTCGGGTTGTTAAACTGTGTCTTGTTCGACATCTTTTTGTTCACCCGCATCAGGTCGGTGGTGTTGCTAAGCTCCTCATTAGTCTTCAGCAGGTTTATTTTCCCTCCCGAAAGCTCCAGCAGGTGCTCAAATATCACCTCGTCGGCCACAGTGTCTTTGTTCCAGCTCAGGTACGACTTTTTCATGTGGTTGGCTATCACCATTATCAGCGCGTTCTTCATTTCGCCATCTTCCCATTTGTTGGCTACATCAATCATATATTTAATGTTGTTGCCGTAAAAACGGTACTTCGGGAAATTCTGCGGGTACCCCAGCCTTTCCGGCTTTTGCTCCAGCATTTCGCGTGAAGGGATAGGATAGGGCGAGTCTACATCAAGCTGAAAGTCGCTCATGATGAAAATCTGGTCCCACAGCTTGTGCTGAAAATCGGGCACATCGCGCAGGTGTGGGTTAAGGCTTCCCATAACCGATATTATATAGCGTGCGGCCTTGTTGCGTTCTTCTCTGTCTTCCAGTGCCACGGCCTGCTCTATTAGTTTTTGCAGGTGGCGGCCATATTCGGGTATCCTGAGGTGGGGCCTTTCGGCATTATATTCAAGAAAATGTACTGCGTCTTTCGAATTGAATTGCATAATATGTAGCTTATAGGGAAATAATGCCTTCTATGGTAGAAAGCTCAATGTATTTATCAATCACGCTCTGTGCGCTTACCATCCTTACATTAATTGATACACTGGTATACTTGCCTGTTTTAGATTGTGTTGTGTCTATCACCGCACCCATCCGGTCAAAAGAATTTTCTATTTGTAGTATCTTTTGCTGGTCTGACGGGACAATGAATTTGAACAGGTATTCCGCAGGCCAAAGTGTAGAGTCTGTAAGTTCCTGTTTCAGCCTTTGGTAAAATTCTTCAGTCTTTTTATCCATTCGTCATAAAAATAAACGCAAATATACAATTATCTGCCTGTAATGCTGTATCAAATTACAGTATCTCAACACTTTTTTCGAAGTTGATAATTTTTTTATCAACTACACGCAACCCTTACACTTTTTTGTAATCTATATTGTACAATAAGCAATCATCATCAATCAATCACTATGAGAATTTTTTTATTTCTGAGTCTGCTGCTTTCTTTTGCAGCACGTGCGCAAAATTCATGCGCAGGGGCTATAGCTTTAACTATAGGCACCCACACAACCGGTACAATTAGCGGTACTATTGAAACTGGCCCTAACGTGTGCTGGGCCTTTACCGGCCAGGAGGGTACACATGCAGAATGGTTTAAATATACTCCTGATGCCGATGGTATAGCCACAATAAATACTAATTTACCACAAAATAATGGCGTAACCCTTAGCAACAATACAAAGGTAGCGGTATATACAGGCACTTGCGGTGCATTGCAATGTTATGTGGCCGATGGGCTTATATCAGGAGCGTCTACCTACCATGCTGTTGTTAACTTTGAGGCAAGACAGGGAGTTACCTACTACATAGCCTTTGATGACCACTGGTCCAACAAACCTTTAGAGTTTGAGTTGAGCCTGGCAACCCCTGTATGCGATAATACAATCCCTTTTTCTGAAAACTGGGCTACACAGCTGGGCTTTACCTGCTGGAAAGCCTATGGGGGAGTGGGATCCCAGAAATGGACATACCACCCTTACATGAATCTGGATGCCGACCCGCAGCCTGATCCTGTGGCAGTATCTTACCCGTCAAACAATATTGCCACACCTAAAAATCAGTGGCTTGTATCGCCGGTGCTTCAGTTGGAGGCAGGTACAAATTACGCAGTTTCGGTAAAATACAATGCACTGCATTTTGGCGGAACAGGTGCTATGCCAAATGAAAGTTTCAGGACAGTAGTACTATCACAACAGGATCCTGCACTGGCAGCAGAGACAGAGCTGGGCCAGGTAGATGGTATTGTGCAGCAGGGGGCTTATGTGCCACCCTACAATTCTGAGCTGGCTACAACAGTGACTTATAACTATACACCCACGGCCACGGGTAATTACTACCTGGGGTTGCATTCCATTTCGCCGGCAACCGTAGGTGCGCTTGTTATATACGATGTTACTGTTGCACAGGCGCCGTTATCAGCTGGTGAGTTTGTGAGTGATAAATTCAAAATATATCCTAATCCGGCAAATAACCTGGTGCATATAAATAATCAGGATATAGCAATTAACAGCATATCAATTACTGATATGAATGGCCGTATTGTAGCGGGCAATTATAACAAAGATAACGGAACGGTTGATGTTTCGGCGCTGGCTCAGGGGATGTATGTAATGAGTATTATGTACGACGGGGGGATATATAATAAAAAGATAGTAAAACAATAAAAACAAGGTAGGTTGTTTATTGGTTGCCGCCGCGGGCTATGCCTGCGGCGGCTTTTTTATGCATAGCTCCTTATAATTATTATTGTTATTATAGATGCCGCACCCATTATGCAATAACTGTACAATACGAGCCTGTTGAGTATGGTTTTATTCCTGAACAGCCTAATGACAATAAATAACACGCTACCCATAAGCAGGTTAAGGAATATCCATAGCATAAATACTCGTGTTAATGCTATGTTATCTGACCCGAAAACATTTATAAGCGCTATGGCAAGCAGTGCCGCATATACTACTACCCAGATGAGGTATAAAGCTATAAGGATGTGGAAAACAATATGCCGGGTGTCAATTTTACTCATTAAAACAGATAACGCCAAAAATTTAATGCAGGGTATTTTTACCCGCCAATTTAACATTAAAACTTTTTGCCTGTACATTTTTAAAGTAACTTTATACAATGGATTTGTTTACCGCACTCAGTGATACAATAAACCTGCTTCCTTATGACGGGGAAGCAATTTATTGCGGTACCGTGCTGGCCCAGGAAGAGGCCGACAGGTATTTTACCCATCTTTTTACGCAGGTGCCATGGAAAAACGATGAGGTAATCATCTTTGGTAAACACATAACTACAAAGCGAAAAGTGGTGTGGTTTGGTGATGATGCTTTTTCTTATACCTATTCCAATACCACAAGGCAGGCCCTGCCGTGGACCAAAGAGCTGCTGGAGCTTAAGGTGATTGCTGAAAAGGCGTCGGGTACAAAATTCAATTCGTGCCTTCTCAACCTTTATCATTCCGGAGAAGAAGGAATGTCATGGCATCGGGACGATGAAAAGGAACTTGGCCCTAACACTGTTATTGCCTCATTAAGCCTGGGCGCTGCACGTAAATTTAGTTTTAAGCATATTTCAACTAAAGAAAAAGTTGATGTTATCCTTGGCAACGGCACATTGCTGCTCATGCAGGGTACCACGCAAACCTACTGGTACCACAGCCTGCCAAAGTCACTGAAGGTGAAACATCCGCGGATTAATCTTACTTTTCGTACATTTAAAATCTAATCATTTACTGCATAATAGTACAGTCATAACAAAATAAGTATAATCACATAACATTTATTAACATTTTTTTAATATTTTTAACACCTGTAAAAATTTGATATTCACTATCATACTCGCCCCAAGAGTATTATATTATTTAAACTATCATGCGGATGAAGCTACGGGACTTTAAAAACTGGATCAATAAGCTCTCTGAAGAAGAGCTGGACAAAGATTTAATGTATAATTCTATTGATTATGGAATTACCGGCAATGTAAATGAGATCACAAAATCAGACCACGCACTATATTTTGTAGGCGATGAGCCTGCGCTGCTGCACACTAAAGAAGAGCTTTTGAAGAGAGGCTTTAGTGAAAATGAAATCGCAAAATTTGAGGTTGAGATACCCGAAGGCTGCTATTACTTTGAAATAAGCAACGAGTATAGCATACTGGAGCGTTTCCTTCAATAAAAAATACTTCATCATTTCATAGTTAACACATTGTTGTGTTACATATAAAGGTTATTTGGTAAATTAGTAGCACCAACAGGATAACCTTTGCCTAATGATAAAGAACGTACTAACCATAACGTTAAATCCCACAATAGATAAAAGCAGCGCAGTGGCCAACATAAAGCCGGAAAAAAAACTGCGGTGCGATAAGCCAAAGTACGAACCGGGCGGCGGGGGCATAAATGTTTCGCGCGGGCTGGTAAGGCTTGGGGTGCCTTCTGCGGCTTTTTTCACTTCCGGCGGCAGGACCGGCGAGCAGCTGGAATCACTGCTTCAACAGGAACAAATTCCCATTCATCCTTATAAAGTTAGCGGCGCTACCCGCGAAAACTTTATTGTGGTTGATACAGCCAGCAATGAGCAGTACCGTTTCGGGATGCCGGGCGAAGAAATAACCGCTGATGAAGCGGAAGGAATTTTGAAAGCGATTGTGAATTGTAATCCCGCGCCTGATATTGCTGTTATAAGCGGAAGCCTTCCTCCGGGACTTGATGCCGCATACATGGGTAACCTTGTAAAGGAGCTAAAGCAGCAAAACGTAAAAGTTGTTGCAGATACATCTGGTGATGCGCTTACTGCCACCCTGCAGGAGGGCGTGTACCTTGTTAAGCCTAACCTGGGTGAGTTGAGCAGGCTTACCGGCAGGAGCGAGCTGGATAATGAATCGGCCGATGAAGCTGCAAAAGAGCTTGTAACTTCCGGAAAGGCTGAAATTGTAGTAGTATCTATGGGGCCGCAGGGAGCCTATCTGGTCACTAAAGATGAGACGATACACGTACCTGCGCCTTCCGTAAAAAAGCTTAGTACAGTAGGTGCGGGCGACAGCATGGTTGCGGGTATGGTTTCGGTTATAGCAAAGGGTGGAAGTACTCATGAAATGATACGCATGGGTGTAGCCTGCGGTACGGCAGCCACCATGAATCCCGGCACAGGCTTGTTTAAAAAAGAAGATGCCGAAAGGCTGTATAATTGGTTGTGTAAAAACGCAGTAATACTAAATCTGAAGTCTGAACTCTAAAATCTTAATTTATATTATGAAATACGAAATTGCAAAGGATACCTATGAAGAGCTGAAGAACTTTGAAGGTAAGGCTACTTTTAAAGGGGAAGATACAGTGATTGACCTGTTTGTGCTGATACCTAAAAGTGATGTTGAAAATCTTAATATTACAGATTTCATTCAGCAGCATCAGTCCAGCGGAGGTTTTGAAATTGAAGGGAGGCATGAGGGCGAAGAATATACAATATTGGGTATCAGTACCAAAGAGGAGCTGTATAGTGATGATAC
>JAEWKB010000179.1 GCA_023386255.1 Bacteroidota bacterium | reverse complement strand
CTTCTGTATCATCTGATAATTATTGATCTGTATCAACACGCCTGTAGCCCCTTTTATTTCGTCCCGGTCCTTAAGCCCATCCTGTACATCAACACCTATAATTATATCGGCGCCCATAGCCCGCACTTCTTCCACCGGATAGTTGTTAGTCACCCCGCCATCTATTAAAAGCCGCCCGTCAATCTCTACCGGGTAGTATAATGAAGGGAATGCCCCGCTGGCCAGTATAGCGTCGGGCAGCACGCCTTTGCGCAATACAACCTCCTCTCCCGTTTCAATATCAGTGGCAATGCATACAAAAGGTATGGGCAGTTTATCAAAATCGCGGATGTGCCTTACATGGTCGGTCAACCTGTTAATGGTGGTATAATTGTACAGCCCCTTTGAAAATGCCGTAGGGAAGCCAAGCCTGAAATTTTTAAAAGGAAGCGTAAGCGCATACAGCTCATCATTCTGCTTTTCAAAAAAGTTCTTTGAGCCACGCGGCGTATAATCCTGCAGCAGCGCATCAGCATCAAGGTCATTAAAAATAGAATCGAGCTGTTTTGCCGAATAGCCCGAAGCATAAAGCCCGCCCACTATGGCGCCCATGCAGGTACCGCCTATGTAAGATACTTCTATGCCTGCTTCTTCCAACACCTTCAGCACTCCTATATGCGCCAGGCCTTTGGCACCGCCGCCGCTAAGAACCACGCCAACTTTAGGCTTATCCTTCTTATCCTGTCCTGTGGCGGCAGTAACAAAAAGCAGCGATAAAATCAGGAGCAGGAATTTATTCATTTCTTAATTATTATTTCCGTGGTAAAATTCGGTAATTTTTTTGGCTTTTGATGGCCCCACCACCTTAGAAATTTCATCTTCAGGGGCTTCCTTCAGCCTTTTAACCGATTTAAAGTGTTTCAGCAGCGTAATCATTGTTTTTTCGCCTATGCCGGGAATAGCTTCCACCGACGTCTGCAGGGCGCTGCTGCTCCTTTTATTCCTGTGGAAGGTGATGCCGAAACGGTGCGCCTCATTGCGCAGGTGCTGTATTATTTTAAGTGTCTCTGATTTCTTGTCGAGGTACATCGGCACCGAATCGCCCGGGTAATAAAGTTCCTCCAGCCTTTTGGCAATGCCTATAATACTTACCTTTCCTCTCAGCCCCAGTTCATCAAGGCTTTTTAACGCTGATGAAAGCTGCCCTTTACCGCCGTCAATAATTATAAGTTGAGGAAGCGGCTCATTCTCATCAAGCAGCCGTTTGTATCGCCTATAAACCACCTCTTCCATTGATGCAAAGTCATTAGGCCCTTCCACAGTTTTGATGTTAAAATGCCTGTAGTCCTTTTTGCTGGGCTTACCGTCTTTAAACACAACACAGGCAGCCACAGGGTTAGTACCCTGAATATTCGAGTTATCAAAACATTCAATATGCCTTGGCTCCTCGGGAAGGCGCAGGTCTTTCTTCATCTGCGACATTATGCGGTTGGTGTGCCTGTCAGGGTCCACTATTTTTTCCTGCTTCAGCTGGTCCATGCGGTAAAAACGGGCATTGCGCTCGCTCAGGTCCAGTATCAGCTTTTTATCGCCCAGCTTTGGCACTGTTACCTTAACATCCTCGCCCAGCTCAATTGGGTAAGTTGCAAGTATCTCCTTTGAACGAAGGTTAAAGCGTTCCCTTAGCTCCACTACTGCAATTTCCAGCAGCTCTTCATCAGGTTCATCCAGCTTTTTCTTTATTTCCATAGTGTGCGAGCGGATGATTGCCCCGTGCGACACCTGGATGAAATTGATGTAGGCTGTGCTTTCATCAGAAATTATAGAGAATACATCAAGGTTTGATATTTTTGGGTTGAATACCGTAGAACGCGCCTGGTAATTCTCCAATATCTCTATCTTATTCTTTATCTCCTGGGCTTCCTCAAAACGCATTTCCATGGCCAGTTCCTGCATCAGCTTTTTAAAATCTTTAAGGCTTTCCTTAAAGTTGCCCTTTAGTATTTCGCGTATGGCATTTACCTGCTCCTGGTAATTTTCAAACGTTTCGTGCATTTCGCAAGGGCCTTTGCAGTTGCCTATGTGGTACTCCAGGCATACTTTGTACTTGCCGGAACGTATGTTAGCCTCGCTCAGGTCATAATTACAGGTACGCAGCGGGTACAGCTCCTTTATAAGGTCCATAAGCGTGTACACCGTTTTAAAGCTGGTATAGGGCCCAAAATATTCCGACCCGTCCTTTACCACATTACGCGTGGAAAAGATGCGGGGGAAAGGTTCTTTTTTTATGCATATCCATGGGTACGTCTTGTCATCTTTCAGCAGCACGTTATATCGAGGCTGCAGCTTTTTAATAAGGTTGTTCTCCAGCAGCAGCGCCTCGCTTTCAGTTGGCACCACAATATGTTTTACTCTTACAATTTTGCGTACCATCACGCGGATGCGGCCGGAATCGTGCATCTTGTTGAAATACGACATTACCCTTTTCTTGAGGTTCTTGGCCTTACCCACATACAGGAGCTTATCATCCTTATCAAAATACTGGTAAACGCCGGGGCTGTCAGGAAGGGTTTGTATCTGTAGTTCCAGTGGAGTTTGCATACAACAAATTTACGCCTTTAGCGTCCAAAAATCAAGTGGTAATCCTTAAACTCCAAAATGTGTAAAATGTTGTAAGATTACATTTAATATTGCTATTTTTATGCTTTAAACAACTATGGCTAAAGCAAAAGACATTACAATACTGAAAGAAACGGTGGCACCCGGCGAAAGCAAAACTATAAATATGGAAATTGCACGCCTGCACACCATGACAAAGCTGAAGATACCCATAATTGTGGAGCGGGCAAAGACTGATGGACCCGTTGTGCTTTTTACAGCAGGCCTTCATGGCGATGAAATTAACGGTGTGGAAATTGTACGGCAGCTCATAACCCGCAAAATAAACAAGCCGGCCATCGGCACCATCATCTGCATTCCCATCATCAATGTATTTGGCTTTGTGAACAAGAACCGGGAATTTCCTGACGGGCGCGACCTGAACCGTGTTTTTCCCGGAAGCAAGAAAGGATCATTAGCCAGCCGCTTTGCCTATTACCTGCTGCAGGAAGTTATCCCTCATGTAGATTATTGTATAGACTTTCATGCCGGCGGGGCTGCCCGCTTTAACGCACCACAGATACGTATTGTACCAAATAACGAAGAATTGAAAAGACTTTCGGATGTTTTTAATGCACCTTTTACGTTGTATTCTAAAAACATTGCCGGCTCCTTCCGAAATTCCTGTGATAAGCTGGGGGTTAAAATGCTGTTGTTCGAAGGCGGCAAATCTTTAGATATCAACAACGAGATTACCCAACATGGGGTTGAAGGCGCCAAACGCTTCCTGGAACACTTCGGGATGCTGAACCCCAAAAAAACGGCTAAAGAAGCTCCTGCTCCCTCTATTTACATTGAAAAATCGAGTTGGATTAGGGCACGGCATTCAGGCCTTTTCCAGAACAGGATT
>JAEWKB010000172.1 GCA_023386255.1 Bacteroidota bacterium | reverse complement strand
TCCATTTCCTGCCCATGCTCTAACAACAGGCTGATGATACGCTCTGTACTTTTGTCAATTTCTGCGTTGAAATGATTGTTAGGGTTGATGTACATTTAGTTACCGATATTTGTAAATGCAAATGTATAAGAAATTTTGTGCCAAAAATAAAAAGCCGCCCTTTTCAGGACGGCTTCATATTCTATTCTTGTATGTTAAGCAAGCTTCGCTAAAATGCTGTTCAGCGTCTCACTCGGCCTCATGGCTTTATCAGTCAGCTTAAAGTCAGGATGGTAGTAACCGCCTATTTCCTGGGCTTTGCCTTGTGCAGCAATAAGCTCAGCATCAATTTTAGCTTCATTCTCTGTAAGTTCCTTAGCTATAGGCTCAAACTTAGCTTTTAGTTCAGCATCTTTGTTTTGTGCGGCAAGGGCCTGTGCCCAGTAAAGCGCCAGGTAGAAATGCGACCCACGGTTGTCTATTTGGCCAACTTTACGTGCAGGCGACTTATCATTCTCAAGAAATTTCTCGTTAGCAGCATCAAGCGTTTCAGAAAGTACAATAGCTTTCTGGTTGTTCATGGTCTGGCCCAGGTGCTCCAGCGATACACCAAGTGCAAGGAACTCACCAAGTGAATCCCAACGCAGGTAGCCTTCCTCAACAAACTGCTGCACGTGTTTAGGGGCAGAGCCTCCCGCACCGGTTTCAAACAGCCCGCCGCCATTCATAAGTGGAACGATAGAAAGCATTTTAGCCGATGTACCTAACTCCAGGATAGGGAACAGGTCGGTAAGGTAGTCGCGCAGTACGTTGCCGGTTACTGATATAGTGTCTTCGCCCTTAACAATGCGCTCTAATGTATAATTAGTAGCCGCTACAGGGTCCAGTATTTTTATTTCCAGTTCATTTGTGTCGTGGTCTTTAAGGTATGTGTTTACCTTATTGATTAACTCGCGGTCGTGCGCACGCTTGTCATCCAGCCAAAAAACAGCAGGAGTGTTGCTAAGCCTCGCACGGTTTACAGCCAGCTTTACCCAGTCCTGTATAGGTGCATCTTTAGTCTGGCACATCCTGAAGATATCGCCTTTCTCTACTTTCTGCTCCATATATACAGTGCCGCTATTGTTGTCAATTACTTTAACAACGCCATCAGCCGTAGCCTGGAATGTTTTATCATGTGATCCGTATTCTTCAGCCTTTTGTGCCATAAGGCCCACGTTTGGCACGCTTCCCATAGTGGCAGGGTCAAATGCACCATTCTTTTTACAGAAGTCAATAGTAGCTACATATAGCCCTGCATACGTCCTGTCCGGAATGATGGCTTTAGTATCCTGGCCTTTGCCGTCTTTATTCCACATTTGGCCTGATGTACGTATCATAGCCGGCATAGAGGCATCAACAATTACATCACTCGGTACGTGAAGGTTCGTAATACCATTATCAGAGTTTACCATAGCAAGGGCAGGCCCGTTTTGCATAGCCTGGACAAGTGCTGCTTTAACTTCAGTTTCCTGCGCGTGGCCAGAAATCTTGGCATATACATCACCAAGTCCGTTGCGGGTATCTATATTAAGCTCTTCAAAAAGGGCAGCATATTTATCAAAAACATCCTTAAAGAAAACTTCTACAGCAGCGCCAAAAATGATAGGGTCACTAACCTTCATCATTGTAGCCTTCAGGTGAAGCGAGAACAGTACACCTTTTGCTTTTGCATCGGCAACCTCATTAGCGTAAAATTCTTTAAGTGCGTTTAGGTTAAGTACAGATGAGTCGATTATCTCTCCTGCCTTAAGCGCAGTATTGGCTTTAAGTACGGTTACAGTACCGTCATTGGCAGTAAACTCAATCTTAACATCGGTAGCTTCAGTAACAGTTACCGATTTTTCACTTCCGTAGAAGTCATTGCCCGGCATACTCGCTACATGGGTTTTGCTGTCGGCGCTCCACGCACCCATAGAGTGTGGATGTGCCTTAGCGTAATTTTTTACAGCACGTGGCGCACGGCGGTCAGAGTTACCTTCACGCAGTACAGGGTTCACAGCCGAACCTAATACTTTGGCATATTTAGCTTTTATATTCTTTTCTTCATCATTGGCAGGCTCTTCAGGATAGTTAGGAATATTATACCCCTGCGCCTGAAGTTCTTTTATGGCAGCTTTAAGCTGTGGTACCGATGCCGAAATGTTTGGCAGTTTTATAATGTTGGCTTCAGGTGTGGTGGCAAGCTGCCCCAGCTCAGTAAGCGCATCGCCTATTTTTTGTTCAGCTGTAAGGTTTTCAGGAAAGTTGGCAAGTATCCTTCCTGCAAGAGAGATATCCCTTGTTTCTACTTCTATACCGGCAGGTGCAGTAAAGGCTTGTACAATAGGTAGGAATGAGTGGGTGGCCAGCATTGGGGCCTCGTCAGTTATCGTGTAAAAGATCTTTGAGGTTGACATTTAGTGTGTTTTAATGAGCCTCCGCAACGGAGGTATTACTAATCATTTATCTGTTTGTTTTTCTCTGCCATAACTATAACGCAAGGCACGCAAATATAGGAAAATCTATCCTAAATAGCTGTTGCAGATGTGGTAAAAAAACGTTTGAAATTTAAGTAATCTGCAGATTTTCCTGCTGAAAAATTATTACTCTTGCGGCGGCTGCTTTAGCTTCTCGATTCGCTCAAGTATAGTGGAAGGATACTCTTTGGTAATAACTTTGTTTATGTTGCTTTTGCAGTCGGGTATGCTGTAATACCTTATGTGGGTATTACGCTCTTTGCCTTTTCCGCTCACAATTTCTTCTACTTCAAATATGTGTTTGATATTGATGAAGTGAACACCGCCGCGAACATCGGCTACTTTTATAAAGATCGGATCCATTGTTCAAAGGTAAGTAATAGAATGGAGTATAAAAAAAAATCCCCATGCAATGCATGGGGATTCCTCGTATAATTTGAGAAAGATTATCTTCTTCTTTCTTTGATTTTTGCTTTTTTACCTGTAAGGTCGCGGAAGTAGAATATACGTGCCCTACGAACTTTACCTCTCTGGTTAACTTCAATTTTCTGAAGTGCAGGCATGTTTACAGGGAAGATACGCTCTACACCTACAGCACCTGACATTTTACGGATAGTGAAAGTTTCAGTGATGCCGGCGCCCCTTTTCTGGATAACCACACCCTTAAAGAACTGTGTCCTAGTTTTTTCACCTTCTTTAATTTCCTAATACACAGTAATTGTGTCTCCTGAATTGAACTCAGGGAAATCTTTTTTGGTAACGAATTCGTCCTGAACGAATTTAATTAAATCAGCTGTCATGATTTTTAAATTTAAATAGTTGATCCAGAGCAACATTCACGGTTTTCGCCAGAGGTTGGTCCAAATGAGGGTGCAAAGATAGAAAAAATTTGTGAAAAACAAATTTTTAGTCAAAAGTTATTAGCCAAAAGGCACTAGTTTTAGCACTTGTGACTTTTGGCTTTTGGCTATTGCCTGTCAAGCAGATCAGGCCTCCTGTTCTTGGTATGTTCATACGCCTGCTCCTCACGCCATTTCTCGATATTGGCGTTGTGCCCGCTAAGCAGCACATCAGGCACTTTCCAGCCTTTATACTCAGCCGGGCGTGTATAAATAGGAGGGGAGAGAAGGTTGTCCTGGAAACTATCTGTCAGTGCCGATGTTTCATTGCTTAGTACTCCCGGAATAAGCCGTATTAACGCATCACTTAAAACCGCAGCGGCAAGTTCTCCGCCCGAGAGCACATAATCTCCTATTGAAATCTCTTTGGTAATAAAATGGTCGCGCACTCTTTGGTCAACACCTTTGTAATGCCCGCAAAGTATTATAATGTTCTTAAGCAGAGACATCCTGTTGGCCATGCTCTGGTTTAGGGTTTCACCGTCGGGAGTCATATAAATAACTTCATCATAATCACGCTCACTTTTCAGCTTACTTATACACGCGTCAATAGGCTCAATGCTCATAACCATACCCGCACCGCCGCCAAACTGGTAATCATCAACATTTTTGTGCTTGTTGGTGCTGTAATCCCGCAGGTTATGCAGGTGTACCTCTACAAGCCCCTTATCTATGGCGCGCTTAAGTATTGAAGCCTCAAAGGGGCTACGCAGCAATTCGGGTAATACAGTAATAATATCTATCCGCATTTATAAGCTTCTTTGTTTCTTAGCAACTGAGCTGCTGAGTCGCTTTCAAATTAACAAATTATCTCAGTACCGCTCCGGTTTCTTTTTCAAGGTTCTGCCTTATCTTGCCCATGATCTTGTCAATCTGCTCATCAGTAAGGGTTTTGGCACTGTCCTGCAGCGTGAAGCTTACAGCATACGACTTCTTACCCTCCGGAAGGTTATTACCTTCGTATACATCGAACAAGTTAATGTCTTTAAGCAGCGTCTTTTCGGTCTGCCTTGCTATGTTAAAGAT
>JAEWKB010000164.1 GCA_023386255.1 Bacteroidota bacterium | reverse complement strand
CCGCACAGGAGCCTTATAATATACCTTACATTTTGTGTAATATTATCTACTCTCATCCTTTTAGGGTTAACGCTGCCATGGGTTATCAGGAAAATGAAGATGGAGCCGTATTCAATTTACGCAGAAGAATATGAAGTGCGGAACCTTGTGGTATCGCAAACCATTGAGCATATAGAGGAAAACCTCGCCTTGCTGCAGGATGACCTGCTTCGCAACATTAAGACCAAGTATGAGGTAAAATTTAACCGCCTGCAGAAGACCGAGCTTCCTGCTAATTTTTTTGGAAAAGGCGAGCCGCTTGCAGGTTCAATATTTAATGAATATACACAGCTACAGATAGACCTGATAAATGTAGAGCGGCAGAAAATTGATGAGCTTCACCGCAAAGGCGCAGCGCACGAAGAGATACTGAGAAAAATTGAGCGGGAGCTGGACCTGGAAGAGACAAGGCTTACCATGGAGATGTATGAAGACTGAAGAGGCGTTAAACGAACGCTAAATATTTGATTAAACATGCTACTTTAACATGAACTAAAAGCCATTTATGGTAATTTTATAGTCATGGAAAAAAGAAGAAGAAAAGGCTTTATATTTAAAACCTATGAAGCACCCAATGTATCACCTTTTGACAAGCTTTTTGAAATTTTTACCGAACTTATAACACACACCTCAGGTGACCTTGATGAAGCGCTGGACTGGCTGAGGCAGCTGGATGAGGAGTATAAACTTACCGACGGGAATTACACCATTGATGACTTTATTGAAGACCTGAAGAAGCGCGGCTATATTAAGGATGAGACAAAGGAAGACGGATCAGGAGGATTGAAGATCACCGCTAAAACAGAACGTTCGATAAGGCAGCAGGCGCTTAACCAGATTTTTGGTAACCTGAAGAAAAGCGGCTCAGGCAGCCACAGGACAAAACATTCTGGTACGGGTGATGAGCATACAGGTGAATTCAGGGAGTACAGGTTTGGCGACGGGCTCGACAAGATATCGCTTACCGAAAGCCTCAGGAATGCACAGGTAAACCATGGTATAGGTGATTTTCAGCTTACCGAAGATGACCTTGTTGTAGAAGACTCGCAGCACAAGGCACAAATGAGCACGGTGCTCATGATAGATATAAGCCATAGTATGATACTGTATGGCGAAGACCGCATTACACCCGCCAAAAAAGTAGCCATGGCACTGGCAGAGCTTATAACTACACGCTACCCCAAAGATACGCTTGATATTCTTGTTTTTGGTAATGATGCCTGGCCTATTGCCATAAAGGACCTTCCTTACCTGCAGGTGGGGCCTTACCATACTAATACAGTTGCAGGTCTACAGCTGGCTATGGATATACTTCGGCGTAAACGCAATACCAATAAACAGATATTTATGATTACCGACGGAAAGCCCAGCTGCATAAGGGAGCAGGATGGTACGTACTACATGAACAGCTTTGGGCTTGATGATTATATTGTTGAGAAATGCTATGCAATGGCTCGCCAGGCCCGCAAGGTGCACATACCTATTACTACTTTCATGATTGCAAGCGATGAATACCTGCAGCAGTTTGTAAATTATTTTACCGAAGCCAATCAGGGTAAGGCATTTTATACGGGATTAAAAGGATTGGGCGAAATGATTTTTGAAGATTATGAAACCAACAGGAAGAAGAGAATTAAATAGTTTAGATAACAGATAAAACAGGCATGGAAATACAAAACATAAAAACATTAGGCGAACTAAAACAATCAGGTTATCAGCCTAAAAGTATAAAAGATGAACTGCGGGATAACCTGCGGGATAAAATTAAAAATGGCGAAACAGTATTTCCCGGCGTATGGGGATTTGAAAATACGGTAATTCCTGAATTGGAACGTGCCATTTTATCACGCCATAATATTAACCTTCTGGGGCTGAGGGGGCAGGCAAAAACCAGGCTGGCGAGGCTTATGGTTAATCTTTTGGATGAATGGATTCCTTTTGTGGAAGGTTCCGAAATTAATGATGATCCGTTCAATCCTATTTCACGCTACAGCAGAGAGCTTATTGCAGAAAAAGGTGATGATACTCCTATCGGCTGGCTACACAGGAGTGAGCGTTTCTATGAAAAACTGGCTACACCTGATGTTACAGTAGCCGACCTGATAGGGGATATTGACCCAATTAAAGCTGCAAACCTCAAGTTGTCTTATGCTGATGACCGTGTGGTGCATTATGGTATGATTCCGCGTGCCAACAGGAGCATATTTGTAATAAATGAACTGCCCGATTTGCAGGCGCGTATTCAGGTAGCACTTTTCAATATACTACAGGAAGGCGACATACAGATACGTGGCTTTAAGCTGCGCCTGCCTCTTGATGTGCAGTTTATATTTACTGCAAACCCTGAAGATTATACCAACCGTGGCAGCATTGTTACGCCGCTTAAAGACAGGATTGGGTCGCAGATACTAACCCATTATCCTGAAGATATAAAAACCGCCAGAACTATTACCGAACAGGAAGCTAACCTTGACGGCCGCCAAAGCGAATCCATACACGTACCTGATTTGGCGAGGGACCTGTTGGAGCAGATAGGCTTTGAAGCGCGCGATAGCGAGTTTATAGACTATAAGAGCGGTGTGAGTGCCAGGATGAGCATTACAGCTTTTGAAAATTTATTAAGTACTGCTGAGAGAAGGGCATTGCGTACCGGCGCTGATAAAACTACGGTAAGGCTATCGGATTTTATGGGTGTCATCCCTGCCATAACAGGCAAAATTGAGCTGGTATATGAAGGGGAGCAGGAGGGAGCTGCCGCTGTTGCCGAGCATTTATTGAGCAGTGCCGTAAAAACGCTGTTTACGGAGTACTTCCCAAAAATTGAAAAACTCGAGCGGCAAAATGAACGCGGGCCATACCAGGAAACAATAGACTGGTTCTTTAATGAAAGTGGCCTTGAACTAACCGATGATGCCACCGATGAAGAGTACAGGAAACAGCTTGATGCCATAATCCCGTTAAAGCAGCTGTTACTAAAGTATCAACCGGAGGTGCCGCAGGAAGACCAATATTTTATGAGAGAGTTTATACTTTGGGGGCTGGCTGAATATAAAAAACTAAGCAAAGACCGCTTTAGTGAAGGCTACCAGTTTAAAGATCCTTTCGGCAGCTATATCAGTAAACTATAAATTAAAAGGCCTGTTCTCAACAGGCTTTTTAATTATCTGTTAAATGCTGATTATCAAAAGCTACTCCTGCCTAATTTAGTTGTATAATTAATCCCAATTAGTATGGAAG
>JAEWKB010000130.1 GCA_023386255.1 Bacteroidota bacterium | reverse complement strand
GGTAAAAGTCTGCTTAATCTAGAATCTGAAATCCGAAATCTGAAATTTAAATCTATAACTGTATCTGACGCTCTATCTGCTGGTCCAGCGATATAAATGTTTCGGTGCGCGATACACCTTCTATAGGCTGTATTTTATTATTAAGGAGCTGCATAAGGTGCTCATTATCGCGGCAGATGATCTTGATCAGGATACTCCAGTTGCCCGTAGTATAGTGGCATTCCAAAACTTCGGGAATCTTCCGCAGTTCCTTTACAGCTTCCGAATTACTGGAGGCCTTTTCAAGGTAAATGCCTACAAAGGCCATGGTGCTATAGCCTAAAACTTTGTTGTTTACTATAAACTTAGAACCCGATATTACTCCTGCCTGCTCCAGCTTGCGCAGCCTTTGGTGTATGGCCGCACCCGATATGCCTATTTTTGATGCTATTTGCAGGATGGGCTTTCGTGCATCTTCCATCAGGTAGCGAAGTATTTCTTTATCTATGCCGTCAATTTCAATTTGTAAGGAATTTATCTTCATAGCTTTTATTATGAAAAGCTAAAATAAAGATTAGATTTTACTTTGCAACACAAAAATAAAAAAGCCATCCTTTTCAGGACAGCCTCTTCACAATTTGAGTTAGTTAAATCTTAGCTCGCTACATTGTTAGGGTTATATCCCATGTAGGGAACATGCTTTTCGTTAAACACCACGCCAAATTCCTCAAGTTCTTTAAGTATGGGCAGGTATACCTCTTTATATATAGGCAGCTGTACACCGGGAGTTGTAATATTTCCGTTAAGTATTTGCAGTGTCGCCATTGCTACCGGCAACCCAACGGTTTTAGCCATGGCAGTGTAAGTTTGGTCTTCGCCAATGCACACCATGGTGGAGTCAATTTGTTTTTTCTCACCGTTTAGCTCATAGCCAAACTTGTGGTACATTACAATCATATCCTTATCTTCAGGGCTCAACGTCCAGCTGTCCGATAATATTTTTTCCAGTATCTGTGCCGGTGTAGCATCACGCAGCCCAACCTTTTTATCAGGATTGAACAGGTCAAGTTCCAGCAGCTTATCCCACTTAATATCGTCCTGGTCCAGCTTAAGGATGTGCCTTAGTTTAAGCTCAACCGAATCAGTAGGGTTATAAGGTAAAAACGAGTTCACATAGTCGCGGTAGCTCATGTTTTCCGAATCTTCCATGATATAGCTGTCATCGGTCATGCCTAGCTGAATGAACATGTTCCACGCTTTAGAGAAGCCTACTCTCCTCAACGTACCTCGATATAACGTCAGTGCATCATCGAGGCCATACACGCTGCGGTATTTAAGTGAGTCGCGGTTGGCATAGCCTTCAAAACGTCCGTAGCCTTCCACTTCCATAAACTCAGTACGGCGGAAAAGCTTATTATAAGGAATGTATTTATAGGTGCCTTCCTGTATAAATTTGGCAGCACCACCCTGTCCTGCCAATACAACATTGCGCGGGTTCCAGGTAAATTTGTAGTTCCACAGGTTGTTATCGCTTTCCGGGGCTACAAGGCCTCCACAGAAAGATTCAAATAATATGACTTTACCACCCTGATCACGAATCTCATCAATCACCTTCATGGCACTCATGTGGTCAATGCCGGGGTCAAGCCCAATCTCATTCATAAAAATGAGGTTGTTTTCCTTTACCTGAGCATCAAGATCCTGCATAGCAGGGCTTATGTATGAGGCTGTAACCATGTTTTTCTTAAACCTGATGCAGTCTTTGGCAACCTCGTAGTGCAGGCTTGCCGGAAGCATACTTATTACAATATCGGCACGGTTAATTTCCTTGTGCCGCTGCTCTTCATTAAAAATATCAAAAGCTATGGCAGTAGCACGCGGGTGGCCTTTCGTTTTGCGCTGCGCCAGCTCGTGCGAAAGGTCACCTATAGTAATGTGAAGGTTTTCAGATTCTGATTTGTTTAACAGGTATTCTATTAATGACGAAGCCGAACGCCCTGCGCCAATAATTAAAATATGCCTCATGATAATGGTTCTTGTTAATTGTAACACGAAAGTAGTACTTTGTTATATTTATAAAAAACTTTTACCTGTTAAATGCGCTAAAACTTTTAAATTTACGCTATAATTATATAATTGTTATGGACAAAAAAGTCATAGCCGCTGCTGCAATACTGGGGGCTACAGGAATTATTTTAGGTGCATTTGGTGCACATGCGTTAAAAGAAAAACTTGATCCTGAAATGCTTGCGGTTTTTGAGACAGGTGTAAAATATCAAATGTACCATGCGTTGTTCCTGCTGTTTATAGGTACAACATCTTTAGTGGCCGGAAAGGCCAAAAAAATCATTCTTGCTCTTGTGGCAACAGGGGTAGCTTTTTTTTCAGGATCTATTTATTTTTTGGCTTGTAATTCAATGTTTTCTTTTGATTTTAAGAAAATTGGATTTATAACACCAATTGGAGGATTGTTATTGATTGTGGCCTGGGTAGTACTTTTTTTACAGATTATTAAGGTAAAGCGATAAAATATTTATAAATAATTATTTTTTAAAAATATTTTTTACTTTTGCCCTTTAAACTAATACACAACTTAATCAGAAAGTTATGGAGAATTACGGTCTTTCTACGAAAACGATTTCGTTAGAACATCTCGGAATTAAAGATGCAAATATAAAATACCAGCTGTCACCTGATGAACTACATGATATAGCCATTGAAAAAGGACAGGGTGTAGAAAGTGATACAGGCGCTCTTGCTATTAATACCGGCGAATTTACAGGCAGGTCGCCACAAGACCGTTTTATTGTTAAAGACAGCATTACCGAAGATAAGGTATGGTGGGGGAATGTGAACATTCCTTTTGACAGCGATAAATTTGATGCACTTTATAAAAAAGTAACAGCATATCTGTCAGGAAAAGAAGTATTTGTACGCGACAGCTATGTGTGTGCTGATCCTAACTACAGGCTTAATGTAAGGGTAGTGAATGAATATTCATGGTCAAACCTTTTCTGCTACAACATGTTCCTTCGTCCAGAAGAATCAGAACTTGATAATTTTACGCCGGACTGGCATGTGGTGTGCGCACCGGGCTTTATGGCAGACCCTGCTGTAGATGGTACACGCCAGCACAATTTTGCAATACTTGATTTTACACGTAAAGTAGCTTTGATAGGCGGTACAGGATATACCGGCGAAATGAAGAAAGGTATTTTCTCTGCACTTAACTTTATCCTTCCTGTGTACGAGAACACACTGCCAATGCACTGCAGCGCCAACGTTGGCGAAAAAGGTGACACGGCTATTTTCTTTGGCCTTTCAGGTACAGGTAAGACTACGCTTTCTGCCGATCCTGCAAGAAAACTTATTGGTGATGACGAGCACGGCTGGACACATGAAAACACTGTTTTCAACTTTGAAGGCGGATGCTATGCTAAAGTAATTTATCTTACAGAAGAGAAAGAACCGGATATTTTCCGTGCTATTAAGCGTGGTGCTATCCTTGAAAATGTAATATTTAAAGAAGGTACTAACGAGGTTGATTTTGAAGATGTATCAATAACTCCAAATACACGTGTTAGTTACCCAATCTATCATATTGACAACATACAGCCGGGCTCTATAGGGCATAACCCAAAAAATATATTTTTCCTTAGTGCTGACTCTTTTGGTATCCTGCCTCCAATCTCTAAACTTACTCCGGGCCAGGCAGCATACTATTTTATTTCAGGCTATACTGCAAAAGTAGCAGGAACTGAAGCAGGTATTAATGAGCCGCAGCCAAACTTCTCTGCTTGTTTCGGTGCGCCTTTCATGCCGCTGCACCCTGCCAAATATGCACAGATGCTAAGCGATAAGATAAAAGAAACCGGCGTTAATGTATGGCTTATCAATACAGGATGGACCGGCGGGCCTTATGGTGTAGGCCACAGGATGAGCCTTAAATATACCCGTGCCATGATTACGGCTGCCCTTAACGGCGAGCTTGATAATGTGGAGTATGTTAACCATAAAGTGTTTGGCCTTGCCAAGCCGCAAAGCTGCCCGGGTGTGCCTTCAGAGGTGCTTAACCCAAGGAATACATGGGCAGATAAAGATGCATATGATGCCAAAGCACATGAAC
>JAEWKB010000024.1 GCA_023386255.1 Bacteroidota bacterium | reverse complement strand
ATGTATGACCATACGGAATTATCTGAATATACAAATTCAAGCGCAGAGTAAAATCTGCCATCGACCTCAGTAAAAATGAGTTTCTCTTCTTTTGTAATTTCTTTTTTGCCTGTTTTGTCTACTGTATAAAATGTGGCTATATTTTTTTCTACCAGAAGATAACAAGTCTTATTACTATCAGCATCTTTAAATCCCCAATTCGAGCCGGATTTTTTTAACTTCCATTTCCCCTGTAATCTGTCAATTATGTTGTTTCGTGAAAGTTTCTTCAGCGAATCTGATTTTGCCAAAGCATTTTTACCTTCAGGTGTATCAGGATCTTCCTTATAAGCATAATAGTATGCTGCCATCAGTCTTTGATTATCTGATGCATACTCTGGCTTTGTTGTATTTTCCAGCCACTGCTTTTGGGTATAATAGGAGCCACCCTTTTGAGAAAATGAAGTGCCTGAACTGATTATAAAAATTAATAGCAGCAAATATTTATTCATGCCGAAGTATCTTTAATGAAAGCTAATGTATGAAAAATGCCTCAACATCTCATAATGATTATATAGATGTGGATGCTTCAACAAGCTCAGCATGACAGCAACGACATAACCTGAAACCTGAAGCAGTTCTACAACTTCTCCCTCAAATACTCTCCTGTAATGCTTTTAGAATTCTTGGCCACTTCCTCAGGTGTGCCGAAATCCACCAGGTGTCCGCCATTTTCACCACCTTCAGGGCCAATGTCTATTATATAGTCAGCACACTTAATCAGGTCAAGGTTGTGTTCAATCACGATGATGGAATGCCCTTTATCCAGCAGCGCCTCAAATGATGCCAGCAGCTTCTTGATGTCATGGAAGTGAAGTCCTGTTGTAGGCTCATCAAACACAAACAGCGCTTTCTCTTTGGTAGCGCCCTTCACCAGGAACGATGCCAGCTTAATACGCTGCGCCTCACCACCCGAAAGGGTAGAGGAGCTCTGCCCAAGCTGCACATAGCCTAAGCCAACATCCTGCAGCGGCTGCAACTTGGTCATGATCTTGGTTTGCTTGTGCTCACTAAAGAACGCTACCGCATCATCAATGGTCATGGTCAGGATATCATCTATATTTTTGCCTTCAAAAGTTATTTCAAGTATCTCTTTCTTAAAGCGTTTGCCGTTGCAGGTTTCGCACAGCAGATGCACATCAGCCATGAACTGCATCTCGATAGTAACTTCGCCCTCGCCCTTGCAGGTATCGCAGCGGCCACCATCTACGTTAAAAGAGAAGTGCTTACTCTGGTACCCGCGCATGTTAGCCAACTTCTGTTTAGCAAACAGGTCGCGGATATCATCATACGCTTTAATATAGGTAACCGGGTTAGAGCGCGAGCTGCGGCCTATCGGGTTCTGGTCCACATATTCAATATGCTTGATGTGGCTGTAGCTGCCCTGCAGCTCGGTAAACTGGCCTGCTTTTTCACCTACACCTTCCAGTTTTTTCTGAAGGGCAGGGAAGAGTATTTTCTTCACCAGTGTACTTTTGCCACTACCCGAAACACCTGTAATAACCGTTAAGCAATCGAGCGGAAAGGTAACATCAATGTTCTGCAGGTTGTTTTCGCGCGCACCAATAACATCAACATGGTGCTTGAACTTGCGGCGCTTTTTAGGAACAGCAATTTCAAGGTCGCCGTTCAGGTATTTTGCTGTAAGCGAATCGCTTTTCAATATTTCGTCATACGTTCCCTGTGCTACTAATTGACCCCCATGCGTACCGGCTTCAGGGCCAATGTCTATGATCATGTCGGCCTGCTTCATAATATCTTCATCATGCTCTACCACAATTACGGTATTGCCCAGGTTGCGCAGGTTCTCCAGTACTTTTATAAGCCTTTCGGTATCTTTTGGGTGAAGCCCAATACTCGGCTCATCCAGAATATACATTGATCCCACGAGCGAACTTCCTAACGATGTAGCCAGGTTAATACGCTGGCTCTCACCACCTGAAAGGGTAGAAGAGCGGCGGTTTAGCGTAAGGTAGCTAAGGCCAACTTCCTGCAAAAAGCGCAGGCGGTTGTTTATTTCAACTAATAACCTTTTGGCTACTTTATAATCATATTCATTAAGTTCCAGCGTACTGAAGAACTCCGCAAGGTTCTTAATTGGCAGGTCCACCAGATCGCTGATTGTACGGTCGGCCACCTTCACATAATTAGTCTCCGGGCGCAGGCGCTTTCCTTTACACTCAGGGCATTTGGTCTTGCCACGGTAACGGCTCAGCATCACGCGGTTCTGTATCTTATAGTTCTTTTCTTCAAGCTCTTTAAAAAAGTCGTTCAGCCCGGTAAAATATTTGTTGCCGGTCCATATCAGGGCCCGGTCGCTTTGCGATAGCTGGTAGTACGGCTTGTGTATCGGGAAGTCAAATTTATGGCTGTTGTTCACCAGCTGGTCACGGTACCAGCCCATGCTTTCGCCCCTCCACGGGAAAATGGCATTTTCATACACCGAAAGCGCCGTGTTTGGCACCACAAGCTCCTCATCAATACCTATAATGCTGCCATAGCCTTCGCAGGCAGGGCATGCGCCATAAGGATTGTTAAAACTGAACAGGTGTACATTAGGTTCCACGAAAGTAATCCCATCCAGTTCAAAATTATTGCTGAATGTAAGCCTGTTACCGGTGCTTACTTCCTGAAGGTAACATTCGCCTTTACCTTCATAAAAAGCAGTCTGTATGGCATCGGCAAGACGGTTGTAAAACTCTTCCTCTTCCTTCACCACAATACGGTCAACAATAAGCAGTACTTCTTTATTGGTAAGGTCGGCATCGCCCAGGTCATCAAGGCGCAGCGTTTCATTATCAGCCAGTACACGTGCAAAACCCTGCTGCAGCAGCACGCTCAGTTTTTCCTCCAGCGTACGGCCTTTTTCAATATGCACAGGAGCGAGGAGCAGCCAGCGGCTTTCCGGCTCCATTTGCTTTACTTCGTTCACTACATCAGTCACCGTGTCCTTCTTCACCTCACGGCCGGATACAGGTGAGTAGGTGCGGCCCACGCGCGCGAACAGCAGTTTCATGTAGTCATAAATTTCGGTGCTGGTGCCTACGGTAGAACGGGCATTGGTAGTATTTACCTTCTGCTCAATGGCAATGGCAGGGGCAATGCCTTTTATGTATTCGACCTTAGGCTTGTCAAGGCGGCCCAGGAACTGGCGTGCGTAACTTGATAAGCTCTCCACATAGCGGCGCTGGCCTTCGGCATATAGCGTGTCAAAGGCAAGGCTTGATTTACCAGAGCCGGAAAGGCCCGTGACCACCACCAGCTTATTACGGGGTATGGCTACATCTATGTTCTTGAGGTTGTGCAGCTGCGCACCTTTTATGAGTATGTTTTTCTTTGGGTCGAGTGCAGAAAAATCAGTCTTTATCATGGCAAAAATTAAGTAGGCAAAGATACGGATTTAGAGGGAATTTTTTGTTAAGGGATTGAGAAGGTCTTTCTTGTTAGTTAGAGAGCATGAGTGTAGCTTTTCCCCTCTTGAGAGGGGTCAGGGGTGTGTCTTCAAAATTATTATATTTACATCGTGAAGCGAAGAATCATCCCATATAACCCACACCTAAAAGACTTGGCACGTCAGCTACGCAACAATAGTACTAAGGCTGAAATAATTCTTTGGCAGAAGTTGAAGCGAAAGCAGATGTATGGCTATGATTTTGATAGGCAGAAGCCAGTAGATAATTACATACTGGATTTCTTTTGTTACGATTTAATGTTAGGTATTGAAGTTGATGGATATTCACATGAATTTATTGAAGTTTATAATAAAGATGTGATTAAAGAAGCCAGGATGAATGATTTTGGAATAACAATCCTTCGTTTTTCTGATCATCAGGTACTAAAAGATACTGAAAATGTTATCCGAGCTATTGAACAATATATAGCTGAATACGAACAACACACCCCTAACCCCTCTCAAGAGGGGAGCAGCTACACTCAAACCCCGATATGTGACACTGATATCCCGCAGGAGTGGGAGCTCCTCTCTTGAGAGAGGCTGCGGATTAATTACTATTGCAATATGACCAAATCACACCTACAGCCATTATTTACTCTCCTGCTAGCTGTATTTACATTAGCTTCTTGTAGACAGGAACAAAGTTTAATGATTAATGTACAAAATCAGTATGTTAATTTTGTTGATTCATCTAAGGTAGAAGATACATACAGCTATAGAAGCGGCGCAGCCCGAAAAAGTGCGACAAATGTTATTACTTATACTATACATAATCCCACAAATAAAAAGTATGTTTTGATTTTAGACAAGGAGTATTTGTATCCCCATATTTCTGAGGGAGCAATGAGGTCCGGTTCTATAGGTTACTTTATCAAAAATAAGGATTCGATAGTGAAGCCATTACCCGGTATTATTGACACCTTTGAGCCTCCAGTTAACGACTGCAGTGGCTATGTAGTGCAACAAAAGGCTGAAAACTATATGAAACTTGGCATTACAAAAGACTATTCTTTTAAAGCAGATGATTATTTACGTAACGCTATAACCATTTTCCCGGGAGAAAGCAGAACTTTTAAAACAGTAACGATGCTTCCTATTGTTATTGAGAGGGACGAAAATGGCGGTGGAATTCTTAGGTATATTGACCTTAATAAAGGAAATGAATTTCAACTAGTATATTATTGTAATGCCAAAGCGTATAAAAGAGAATTGCCTAAGTACATTCTCGACGAACTTAAGTATAATAATATTGAAATTTTTAATGGCATACTAAAATCACAATCAGTTCCTTTAAAGAAATTAAAATGACCACACCACCATACCTTTCCCCCGGTGATAAAGCAGGCATAGTAAGCACTGCCAAACGCTGTGAAGCCATTGAAATAGAATACGGCCTTGCCACCCTTAAAAGCTGGGGGCTTGAGCCTGTTGTTAGCAAAAGTGCCTTTAATGAGTACGGCTTCCTGGCAGGGACGGATGATGAGCGCCTGGCCGGCCTGCAGCAAATGCTGGATGATGATAGCATTAAAGCCATCTTTTTTACCAAAGGAGGCTACGGCACATTACGAATTATCGACAGGATTGACTGGGCCAAATTCAGGCAGCACCCAAAGTGGATTGTAGGGTACAGCGACATTACGCTGCTGCACTGCCACGTACATAATTTCGGTATAGAGACTTTGCACGCGGTAATGCTGCAGGGCTATCCTAAAGCTACGCCTGAAGCATTGGAAAGCATTCAAAAGGTATTGTTTGGCGAAAGCCTGAGCTACAAGATTCCCGCCGAACAGGAAAACAGGGTAGGGGAAGCCGTTGAAGGAGTTTTAGTGGGCGGAAACCTATCCATGCTGTACGCGACCATTGGCTCTGATTCTGAAATTTATCTTGAGGATAAAATACTGTTTATAGAAGATATAGATGAATACCTCTACCATTATGACCGTATGCTTATTTCCCTGAAAAGGGCAGGAAAATTCAATAACCTGAAAGCTGTAATTGTGGGAGGCATGGTTGAAATTAAAAATTCAACCATACCTTTCGGTAAGCACGATAGGGAAATAACATTGGAACATTTTGATTGTCCCGTTTATTTTAATTTTCCGGCAGGCCATATAGAAGATAACCGTGCACTGGTAATGGGCAGAAGAATTCGCATTCAACCCGAAGGAACTACAGTAACCTTTACTTTCCTGTAACAAAACTGGGAGTAAATAGTCTGCATGGTGTAAAATAAACACCATGAAAAGACTTTTACTACTTATATGTTTAGTGCTGGCAATTAGTGCCCGTGCGCAAACTACACATAATCACCAGATTAAACAGACTAAACACGGCACGCTCCTAAAATTCAAGGCCGACCCAAAAGCAGGTTATAATTTTGATTACCTGCTGTACCTGCCTGCCAAACTGCAACAAGGGACTACCACTTACTTAATGGTGGAAACCAACAATACCGGTAAACTAAATGACACAATTGCTGTACATGAACAGGCCGCTATACATGCCGCCAGCGAAGGCGGCGTAGCGCTTTACGTTGCTGAAAAGCTGGGACTGCCTTTGCTTGTGCCAATATTTCCACGTCCTGCGAGCGACTGGCAACTGTACACGCACGCGCTGGACAGGGATACCTTTCTTACTAAAGATGAACAGCTTCAGCGGCTCGACCTACAGCTTATTGCTATGATAAACGCTGCACGTAAAGAACTTGCAGCACGTCAATATCAAGTTAAAGAACAAATATTTATTACAGGCTTTTCGGCATCTGGTACGTTTGCTAACCGGTTCTCGCTGCTGCACCCGCACATGGTTAAGGCTACGGCTTCGGGAGGTATAAATGCTATTCCTATTTTGCCTGTGTGCAGGCTTGAAGGGAAGAGGCTGGAGTATCCCTTAGGTGTGGCCGATATCAAAAAAGAAACGGGTTCTAAAGCCGATATTGCCGCCTTTGCTAAAGTACCTAAGCTTTTATATATGGGCGAACTGGATGATAACGATGCTGTTGCTTTTGACGATGCGTACAGTGCTGAAGAGCGTCAGCTCGTATATGACCTGATGGGGAAATACCTGCCTGAGCGTTGGGCTTTTGTACAGAAGGTTTATAAAGATGAAGGCATTGAAGCCGATTTTCGTACTTATAATGGTATTGGGCATGGGACCGACAGGAAAATCAATAATGACCTTGTAGAGTTTTTCAGGAAATATCTGGATTAGTATATTTGATGAAAATTCTTTCCACATGAAGCCATTAACCGATAAAGAATACCTGCTTGAACGCTTTCCCGGCAAGGGCGGCTGGACCTATGCTGAAATAACTGAAATACCACGTAACAAAGAGGCTGCTTTTGGAATTGTAAAGGTTAAGGGCAGGATAGATGATTATGAAATCAGTACCTGTACACTGATGCCTATGGGAAACGGCAGCCTTCTATTGGCCGTAAAAGCAGAAATAAGAAAGAAAATACGTAAGGAGGCAGGCGATTATGTCCACATTACCCTTTATGAAGATAATTCTGTTTTTGAAATTCCTGCAGAACTGAAGCTGCATTTGGAAGAGGAAGGTGCCTACAAGCTGTTTACGGGTCGCAAGCGCTGGGAACAAAAAATGTGCTGTGACTGGATATTTTCGGCCAAGCGCGAGGAAACGAAGCGTGAAAGAATCATCAGGACAATCTATAGGCTGAAACGTAATGAAAAAATTGTATAGTATAGAATTTGGCGCAGCTTTTGAATTGATGAAGTAATAGAAGATGCAGGATTGATAAAGGCTCAGTCTTCTGATTTATTTACTTACAAAACTGTGCCGTTCATCGGTTAAATTTTATTTTATTGCCTCAAAACTGTTAAAATTTTAAATCGCTATTGCTTTTTAATTTTTTTTTATGTTACATTTGGCATATCATTAATTCTTAATTAACATTGCTTATAGAATAAAAACTACTTTTTAGAAACCCAGTTTCTGAATTTATCGAAACCAAATTCAAAAAACGCTAAAAAGTTGTTGCTATGGCTAATGTTGTAATCCCGGATGCTATCTTGGTAAAAAATTATATCGGCGGAGACGAGTCGGCTCTTGCGGTATTGATCAAGAGGCACCAATCTAAACTGTACGGTTTCATCTACTCAAAAGTTACTGACCGTGACATTGCTGACGATATCTTTCAGGACACTTTTATTAAAGTAATCAGGACCCTGAAATCAAACTCATATAACGAAGAAGGTAAATTCCTGCCGTGGGTAATGCGTATTTCGCACAATCTTATAGTAGATCATTTCCGCAAGAACAAGAAAATGCCGATGTACCGCGAGACCGAGGAGTTTTCTATCTTCTCAATAATGACGGATAACAGCCCGAATATTGAGAACAGGATAATTACCGACCAGGTTGAGAACGATTTGCAAAGGCTTATTGAAGAACTTCCTGATGACCAGAAGGAAGTGCTGCAAATGCGCATTTACCAGGATTTAAGCTTTAAGGAAATTGCTGACCTTACAGGGGTTAGCATTAATACTGCCCTTGGAAGGATGCGCTACGCACTGATGAACCTGAGAAAGGTAATTGAAAAAAATAAAATTATTTTGACAAATTAGGCAATATGAGGCGCTGCTTTGCGTTGTATAGGTAAATAAACAACTTATACATGGCAAAATTCTACTCTGAAAAAAAATTAGCAGCCCCAAAAGAAATGTTACCAAAAAAAGAAACTATCGATTTTCTGTTGAACTACTCTAAAGCTTTGAAAGTAGTTAAAACATCGGGTAACCTTCAGTTTGAGAGCATAGCTAATTAAAGAAAAACCTCCCGCAGATTAACGGGAGGTTTTTTTATAGTACTCATCCAAAACGGAGTTCCTGCCAATAGTGCGGGTAATGATGTCTTTTTCTAAATCCCAGCCACGCGCGGGCGAATACTGCCTGCCGTACCATATTATCTGCAGGTGAAGGTCGTTCCACAATTCACGCGGAAAAAGCCGCTTCGCATCATTCTCTGTCTGTACCACATTTTTTCCGTTACTAAAGCCCCAGCGGTACATCAGCCGGTGTATGTGCGTATCTACCGGAAAGGCCGGCACGCCAAAAGCCTGGCTCATAACCACGCTCGCCGTTTTATGCCCTACAGCCGGCAGCGCTTCAAGGTCTTCAAAAGTAGAAGGAACCTCACCACCGTGTTTTTCAATAAGTATTTCCGAAAGACCATGTATGCCCTTCGCTTTCATAGGAGAAAGGCCAACAGGTTTAATTATTTCGCGTATTTCATCAACGCTCAGCTTCACCATGTCATATGGGTTATCGGCACGCTCAAACAGCAGCGGCGTTATCTGGTTTACCCGCACATCAGTACTTTGGGCCGACATCAGCACCGCGATCAGCAGCGTGTAAGGGTCTTTGTGGTCCAGCGGGACAGGTATAGTAG
>JAEWKB010000192.1 GCA_023386255.1 Bacteroidota bacterium | reverse complement strand
ATATAAAACATAAGTACATAACTGAACCAGATATATGCTGAAAGTAGCAGGAAAGGCCATTTGTTAGGCATGGTGAAAACGCTGACGGCACCTTCGGTAAGGCCCGAAATTTTAAGCTTTATCTTTTGTACCCATTCCAGTTTAGAGTAAATAAAGAACAGTACTGAACCTAACAGTAATATGCCTGCTAATAAACCATAGAACATCAGCTTCATAAAAGGGATGTCGGCCAGGTATGCTTTGGCTACATCAAACTGAAATACTACAGTTGCGGCCACAACCAGCACAAGGAGTATAAGGTCTACAATCCGTTCAGAAATTATGGTGCCCAGAGCTTTATCAAAAGGTACATCTGCATATTTACTAATTACAACTGCACGGCTTACTTCTCCGCTGCGCGGTATGAGCATGTTCATAACATAGGTTACACACACCGCGCTAAACTTAACAAAGAACGGAGCGGTATACCCAATATGGCTAAGGGTATATTTCCAGCGGTAGGCCCTTGCCCAAAAACCAGTAAGGCCAATAAAAAGTGATATCCACACATAAAGGTAGTCGGCTGTTTTAAAGCTTACTTTCAGTTCTTCAACCTGTCTAGGGGTAAACTCCCTGTAAACATATATAACTAAAAAAACTCCCAGCAGTAGTGGGAGTATTATGCTTAGTAAACGTGTTATCTTTTTTTTCACCGTTATGTTAGTGAATTATCTTTTTCATTAGGAAAAACAAGTTTAGGCCTGAATGATTTGGCTTCTTCAAAGTCCATAATGCCGTAGGAGATTATAATAATAATGTCTCCCTTCTGCACTTTCCTTGCCGCCGGCCCGTTCAGCGTAATTTCGCCGCTGTTCCTGTTTCCTTTAATCGCATAAGTCTCAAGGCGTTCACCGTTATTGATGTTCACAATCGAAACTTTTTCACCTTCAATAATATTGGCCGCTTCCATTAATGCCTCGTCAATGGTAATGCTGCCAATGTAGTTTAAATCGGCTCCCGTCACCGTAACACGGTGAAGCTTGGATTTTACAACCTGAATTTGCATGGCGCAAAGGTAATCAATTTAATGAAATATTATCTATCAACCTGATAGTGCTTATATATACCGCTATAAAGGCCCTATATTGTTTATCTTCTTTTGCAGTGGCGGGCACAAGTGTTTCTTCATCTGCAATTTCAAAATATTCCAGCTCAAATTCCGGATGCTGCGCAAAAGCGTTTTTAACATAGGCCTTTACTTCGGCAATGTCGTGCATCTCAAACAGGCTTTTTGCTTCAACAAGTGTTTTATATATAAAAGCCGCTTTCTCCCTTTCTTCGGCAGTTAGCCTTTCATTGCGGGAGCTCATGGCAAGGCCGTTTTCTTCCCTGTAAATTGGGCAGCCAATAATGGTAACCGGCAGCCCTTCCTTCTGTACCATTTTGCGCACTATCTGCAGCTGCTGGAAGTCTTTTTCACCAAAGTAAGCATTGTCAGGCTGAACTATTTCAAACAGTTTTTTAACAATGGTCCCTACGCCGTCAAAATGCCCCGGGCGGTGCGCGCCTTCCATCTGGTCTTCCAGCCCGTCAAAAGAAAAAGAAGCCGACGACGTGTTACCGTCATACATGTCATCAACCGAAGGAGCAAAAACAATAATGTCTGTGCTTACTGTTTTAATTTTATCCACATCGGCATCAAGCGTACGGGGATATTTCTCCAGGTCCTGCGTATTGTTGAACTGGGTTGGGTTTACAAATATGCTTATAACTGTAAGCGTATTCATGCTGAGCGACTGCTCCAGTAAAGACAGGTGTCCTCTGTGCAAAGCGCCCATTGTAGGCACAAAACCGATGGTTGAATTAGTACCCTTTGCATTGTGTAAATAAGTACTCAGGGCGGCTTTGTTGTTGAAAATGAGCATCAAGTCGGTATTAAATTAGCGGCAAAATTAAGAATATAGTTATACAATGCACAAATTTGTTTAATTTTGCATGTTTTTACACCCAAAATAAAAAATTTAATTTTGACGATGGAGGATAAGAGGATATTGTATGTATCATCTGAAGTAGTGCCCTACTTGGCTGAGAATGAAGTTTCTTTAATGTCGTATGATGTGCCCAAAATGATTAATGACCAGGGCGGCCAGATTAGGATTTTTATGCCGCGTTATGGCAATATAAATGAGAGGAGGCACCAGTTGCATGAGGTTATCCGATTATCAGGAATGAATTTGGTAGTGAATGATATGGACATGCCTTTAATTATTAAGGTTGCATCTATACCAAAAGAGCGTATCCAGGTTTATTTTATTGACAACGACGAGTACTTTAAACGTAAAGCTACGTTTACTGACGAAGACGGCACTCTGTATCCTGACAATGATGAAAGGGCGATATTTTTTGCCAAAGGAGTAGTGGAAACCGTTAAAAAACTAAACTGGGTACCTGATATTATACATGTACACGGATGGATGGCAAGCCTGCTGCCGGTGTACATGAAGCATTACTACAAGCACGAAGCGCTTTTTGCCGACACTAAAATTGTAACATCAATATACGGACAGGGCTTTGACGGTACTCTTGACAAAGGTATGCTGGGTAAAGTGCTGTTTGATAATGTTCCTGAACAAGATGTAAACATGCTGGCCGAACCTGATTACAATAACATTATGAAAGCTTCTGTAATGCATTCACATGGTGTTATCATTGCTTCTGAAAATGCTCCCGGCGAGCTGGTAGACTTTATTGAGAAGTCTGGTAAGCCGTTCCTGCCGTATGTGCCGAAAGATAAATTTGCAGAGGCATATACTAATTTCTATAAAAATCAGGTTTTATAGGAAACTTTAAAAAATCACTATGACAAAGATTTCATTAGGTACAAAACTTCTTTTTATATTCACTTTTGTTGGGCTGATAGCATGTGATTCGGATTTTACCGACCTTAACTCATCTATCATTGCTGACGATATACACCATAACAACATAGAGCCTGTACGATTTCCTATTGTGGCGTATGACAGGGCTACGGGAGCAGTACAGTCTAACAACCTGCCGCTGAACCTTCTTGGTATTTTTGATGATGGCGATATTGATAATACAGGTACGCCAAATACCTTTGGGACTACCAAAGCACATTTTGTTAGCCAGGTAGAGCTTGCAACGGTAAACCCGACTATAGGTACTAATCCCGTGATTGACTCGGTTTACATTTATGTACCTTACTATAGCAACGTAACAGGCTCCGACGGGTCTACAGGTGAGACATTTTATGATATTACTTCCTACTTTGGCAACCCGAATGCCGGGATGAAGCTTCATATAAAGGAGAACAGGTACTTTTTAAGGAGTTCAGATCCCGCAACCGGTACAGCACAGAAATATTATTCGGACCAAAAAACTGACTTTGATGGCGTAAACATAGGCCCGGACCTGAATGATAAGCCGGGAGTGCCTATACAAAATACAGCTTTCACTTTCAGCGAGGCTGAAATACAGCGTACAGCCGTAGCTGCCGGCGAAACTGAGCCTGTAGTTGTAGAGCGTTTTGCGCCAGGCCTGTATGCCGAACTTAATAAAGCCTTCTTCCAGGACAAACTGTTCAGCAACCAGGGGCGTGCCAATATGGTAAGCAACAATTTGTTTAGAGAGTATTTCAGGGGATTATATTTTACAGTTGAAAGGAACAATATGCAGCCACCCGGAATGGCTTATGTAAGGTTTGGCGAAGGACGTATTGTAGTAAGGTATCATGAAGATGATAATAACGGCGATACTGAAGATGAAATAAAATCACTAACCATAAACCTGAAAGGAAACACAGTAAACCTGTTTGAGAAAGAGAACCCACAGCTGGGTTATGAAAACGCCCTTACTAATACCAATACTGCTACCGGTGATGACAGGCTGTACCTTAAAGGCGGACAGGGTTCTATGGCTATAATAAAGCTTGACGAAGCGGCCCTTAACAACTTAAAGCCGGTAAACAACAACGGGGAGAACATCCTTATAAACGAAGCCAACATTGTTTTCAATATAGATACTGATAAGATTCCGGCAGCTAAAAAGGCGCAACCGTTAAGGGTTTACCTGTACGACATTAAAAATAAAAGGCCTTTGTACGATTATTTTGTTGATGTAAGCACGAATACTACAGACCAAAGAAAAAACAAAGGGGTGCATGGCGGTATACGTGAGGAAGATAAAGGTATATACAGGATAAGGATTACCAACTACGTAAACCAGCTGGTTAACAAAGACTCTATACACAGGCCGCTTGGGCTTGTTATTACCGAAAACATAAATTTAATATCTAACGCACAGTTAAAAACTCCGTTCACTGCCGAAGGAGTTGATGTGAAGCACGTTCCGGCAGCATCGGTATTTACTCCGGTAGGAACTGTACTGCACGGCAGCACCAGCGATGTGCCTGAGAAAAGGCCGCAGCTTGAAATTTTTTATACGAAACCTGATTAATTAATTATATATGTGTGGAATTGTAGGTTACATTGGTTACAGGGAGGCCTATCCCGTTATTATTAAAGGCCTTAAAAGGCTGGAGTACCGTGGGTACGACAGCGCAGGTGTTGTATTGTATGACGGTACAAACCTGAAACTTTCCAAAACAAAGGGAAAGGTATCTGACCTGGAAGAAAGGGCGCAAAAGGAAATAAGCCTTAACGGCAGCATTGGCATAGGCCATACGCGCTGGGCTACCCATGGTGTGCCTAATGATGTAAACTCGCATCCACACGCCTCTAATTCAGGTGACCTTGTTATTGTACACAACGGTATCATTGAAAATTACGAGCCGCTTAAAAAGGAACTTATTAAAAGAGGTTACGTTTTCCATTCGGATACTGATACTGAGGTATTGGTAAACCTTATTGAAGACGTTCAGAAAAAAGACGGGCTTAAGCTGGGCAAGGCGGTTCAGGTAGCGCTTAACCAGGTTGTTGGCGCTTATGCAATCGCGGTATTTGATAAAAAGAAACCCGATGAGATTGTGGCGGCACGCCTTGGCAGCCCGCTGGCAATAGGCGTGGGTAAAGACGAATTTTTTGTAGCGTCAGACGCTTCGCCGTTCATTGAATATACTTCAAATGCTATTTACC
>JAEWKB010000143.1 GCA_023386255.1 Bacteroidota bacterium | reverse complement strand
GATAAGCGCTGGTCACGGAAGAGCGCGTTTCAGTTGGGGACTGATGTTTTCTGGGCGAAATATCTTAAGGGGTACATCAGGTACAAATCCATAGCCTTCCCTGAAGAAAATATAGACGGCAGTACCGATTACAAAAGGGTAGGCCTGTTTGTGGGGCATGAGCTGTTTGTGAATAATCTGTCGCTTGAAACGCAGGCAGGTGTTTATGTATATTCACCCTTTAAAAATGATGGCAGCCTTTACCAGCGTATTGGGCTAAAATATTATTTTGGGAGCAAGATTTTTGCTGCCTTATCTCTAAAAACACACCTGGCACAGGCAGAGGTAATGGAGTTTGGAGTAGGAGTGAGGCTATGAATTTTAAATTTTAAGTTTTGAATTTTAAATTAACGCATACATTACTAATTTTTCTGCTAATACAAATTTGTATTTCCTGCAGCAATGATGGCGCGCCTGACTGTTTTAAAAATGCAGGAGCTACGGTAGTTTATGAAGTTCCTGTTGCAACATTTACCGCTATCAATATTTCTGAGGGAATTGAACTTATAATTGCTGAGGGAGAAGAAAGAAAGGTTATAATTGAAACAGGTGAAAACTTAAAGGCGGAGATTTCGGCTGAGGTTGTGGGTAATGAACTGTACCTTAAAAATTCTACGGGCTGTAACTGGGTGAGGGATTACAGTACCACTAAGGTTTATGTAACTACCCCAGTACTAACGAAAATTTATTCAGCATCACAATTTGCAGTAAAATCAGAAGGTGTGCTGAGCTTCCCGGAGTTGATGCTGCAATCAGGCCTGTTTGGGGAAACCACATCAGGAACATTCGAATTGCAGGTAGATTGTGAATCGTTAATCATTGAAGACAACCAATCATCACACTACCATATTTCAGGCACTGTGAATAATCTGAAGATAAGCTTTTACGCCGGCGATGCGCGTTTTGAAGGTTCAGGTTTACTTGCAAATAAAGTCAACATCTTTCACCGCAGTTCTAATGATATTATTGTAAACCCACAGCAGGAAGTACAGGGGACTTTGTACTCTACAGGAAATTTGGTGCTAAAAAATCAGCCGCCCGTGGTTGATGTGGAGCGGCTGTATACGGGGCAGGTGTTATACCAGTAATTACTTCTTCTTTGTCATTTCCCTGAATAGCGTTTCCAGGTTCTTGTTCTTTAGGTTCAGCTGTAAGGTCTTCAGCCCGTTTTCCTGTGCAAAGTCAAACACTACCGGGCGCATATCTTTGGTTGAAGCAAAGGTAAGCTCCCAGGTAGCATCGTGCACATTTTTAGCAGAAACAAGGTTTGGTATCCTGTTTATGAGCTGTTCTTCCACCCGCAGGTCAAACTCTACTTCAATAACCTGCTCTTTTTCTTTAACAAGGTTGTTCAGTTTTTTATCAGTCACAATTTTACCGTTATTGATAATGATAACCCTGTCGCATATCGCTTCCACCTCCTGCATAATGTGGGTAGATAGGAAAACTGTCTTGTCCCTGCCGATATTTCTTATCAAATCACGTATCTCAACCAGCTGGTTGGGGTCAAGCCCGGTAGTGGGCTCGTCCAGTATCAGTACTTCTGGATCGTGCAACAAGGCTGTGGCAAGCCCAACGCGCTGGCGGTATCCTTTAGAGAGTTCACTAATTTTTTTATGTGCCTCAGGTGTCAGGCCGGTAAGCTGTATTACTTCTTCAATGCGGGCTTTTGGCACTTTATATACATCAGCATTAAAAGCAAGGTATTCGCGCACATACAGGTCCAGGTAAAGGGGGTTATGCTCCGGTAAATAACCTACAGATTTCTGCACCGCCTTTTGCTGTACAGCAACATCATTGCCATTCACCAGGGCTTCGCCTTCATCAGCGCTTAAAAAAGTGGTTAGTATTTTCATCAGGGTAGATTTCCCGGCACCGTTAGGCCCCAAAAATCCCACTATCTCACCTTTATTAACCGAAAATGAAACTGCATCAAGCGCCTTCTGCTCGCCGTAGCTTTTTGAAATATCCTTAACTTCAATAGACATAGCCTGTAAATTTTAAGCAAAAGTAATAAGATAACGCATAACTTTCAGGTTTCATATCTAAAATGATTATAGCAGATACACTAACTTTGTATTTGTATGAATACAATGGAAAATAACAGGGAACTGCGTAGCTGGCTTGATGATTTTAACCTTAATCATCCGTTGGTTATAGCAGGCCCATGCAGCGCCGAGACTGAAGAGCAGGTGCTGGATATTGCGCGGCAGTTAAAAGATAGTGATGTAAGCATATACCGTGCAGGTATCTGGAAACCCCGCACACGCCCGGGTGGTTTTGAAGGTGTAGGTGCCATAGGCCTTAAATGGCTGCAAAAGGCTAAAGCTGAAACAGGGCTGCTCATGGCTGTTGAAGTGGCTAATGCCAACCATGTAAAACTGGCGCTGGAGCATGATATTGATATGTTATGGATAGGCGCCCGTACCACCGTGAACCCTTTTGCCGTACAGGAAATTGCTGATGCCCTTGCAGGAACCGATAAAATTGTCCTTATAAAAAACCCCGTAAATCCTGACCTCGCCCTTTGGCTTGGAGGGGTAGAAAGGGTGTATAATGCCGGTATAAAAAAGCTGGGAGTAATCCACCGTGGCTTTTCCACTTACGAAAAAACAAAATATCGCAACATACCGGAATGGCAGCTGGCGATTGAACTGCATGATAAGTTTCCGGACCTGCCTATTATTTGCGACCCGTCGCACATTACAGGCCGCCGGCATATGATACAGGAAGTGTCGCAACAAGCACTGGACCTGAATTATGACGGTTTGATGATAGAGACGCATAATGACCCTGATAAAGCATGGAGCGATGCGGCACAACAGGTAACGCCTGACATGCTGAAGGAGATAATGAAGAACCTTGTGGTGCGTAAGAAAACGGATGAAACCTATGAGTTTAACAGCCGCCTTAAAAACCTAAGGATGCGGATTGATGAGCATGACTCAAAACTGATTGAGGTTTTGGGCAAACGCATGCGTATAGCTGATGAGATAGGGGCTTTAAAGCGGGAGAACAATGTTGCCATCCTTCAAAATATGCGGTGGAAAGAAATACTGGATAAGATGACAACTGAGGGTAAGCAGGAAAACCTGGGGGAAGAATTTATACTCCGCCTGTTCAGGGCCATACACCAGGAAAGCATCAGCCATCAGGAAAATGTAATAAATAAGCCTGATGCATAATAGCAGAAGTTTTATCTTTGCCGAATGACAGGACTTGTTTATAAATCTACAGGGAGCTGGTACACCGTAAAAACGGAAGAAGGTGCTGTATATGAATGCCGCATAAAAGGAAAATTCAGGATTAAGGGTATTAAAAGTACCAATCCTGTAGCGGTAGGCGATATAGTAGATTTTGACCTGGATGAAAAAAGTGATGCCGTTACGGGCGTTATAACAAAGATACATGAGCGGAAGAACTACATTATCCGTAAATCAGTAAACCTCTCTAAGCAGGTACATATCATAGCTTCAAATATTGATAAGCTTTTCCTGCTGGTAACCATAAACAACCCACCCACAACCACCAGTTTTATAGACCGTTTTCTTGTTACTGCTGAAGCCTATGATATTGAAGCGATAGTTGTTTTCAATAAAATAGACACCTTTGATGACAACATGCTCGATGAGCAGCTGTACCTTCAGTACATCTACGATAAGATAGGCTACAAGTGCCTGCGCATATCATCAACAGAACATAAAGGCATAGATAAGTTGATGGAGGAAATGAAAGGCAATGTATGCATGTTTTCGGGCCACTCGGGTGTGGGTAAATCTACACTGGTAAATGCTCTGGAGCCGTCCCTTAATTTAAAAACAAAAGAAATATCCGAGCAGCACAGCCAGGGGCAGCACACCACTACATTCGCCGAGATGTTTGACCTTAATTTTGGCGCTAAGATTATAGATACTCCCGGTATCCGCGGCTTTGGTGTGGTTGATATGGAAAAAGATGAGGTAGGCGATTACTTTCCTGAATTTTTTGCCCTTAAAGACCAGTGCAAATTCAACAACTGCCTGCATAAAGAGGAGCCGCAGTGTGCTGTAAAAGAAGCCCTGGAAAATGATGAAATAGCCTGGTCACGCTACCGCAGCTATTTACAAATACTGGAAGGGGAAGATGAAAATTACCGTACCGACAGTTATGCTGATAGTACTAACCCTGATGTAGAAGAATAATGCGTGCGGTAATTCAACGTGTCAGCGAAGCCTCGGTAACTATTGAAGGTAAGAAAGTAGCGGATATAAAGTCCGGGTTGTTGATTCTTATAGGTATTGAAGATACAGACACGCAGGAGGATATTGACTGGCTGTCAGGTAAAATTACCAAACTCCGAATTTTTGGTGATCAAAACGGTATCATGAACCTTTCGGTACAGGATATTTCCGGTGATGTTATTGTGGTAAGCCAGTTTACGCTGCATGCCGCTACCAAAAAAGGCAATCGCCCATCCTATATTAAAGCAGCCGGCCCTGCAGTTGCTATTCCGCTATATGAAGCTTTTATAAAGCAGATAGAAAAAGAACTGGATAAAAAAGTGCAGACAGGCCGCTTTGGTGCCGATATGAAAGTGGCACTGGTGAACGACGGTCCTGTAACAATATTGATAGACACTAAATGCAGGGAATAAATTTCTGGTTATCAAAAATTAAATTATTTTTGGCGAAATTTATTTTAACATGATTTTAAGAATTTGTGTTGTCCTGATGCTGATACTGCTTCAGCAAAATGTTGTGGCACAGGCAGACCTGTCGGTGCAGTCAATTCCTGAAAATTTAAAAGAAAATGCCAACGCTGTGGTAAGGCTTGACCAGACAGAGATATTTATTGAATCCCGAAAGTCAATGACAGTTAAGACCAAACGTATTGTTACGGTTCTTAATGAGCAGGGATTAGGCAGTATGAATGCAGGAGAGAATTACGGCGGTTCTGAAAGAGTTAAATCTATTGAAGCAGTTATATATAATGCTTCAGGCTCTGAAATTAAAAAACTGAAAAAGAAAGATTTTAAAGATTTTTCAGTTTCTGAAGGCTCTGTTGTAAGTGATGTCCGTGTACTTTCACTTAATTATACCCCTGTACAGTATCCTTTTACTATGGTATATACAAGCGAAACAGAAACATCTAATACAGCCTTTGTTCCGGGCTGGATACCCGTAAAAAGTTTTTATACTGGTGTTGAAAAATCAAAAGTAAAGATTATATATAATAAAGATCTTGGCTTCAGGCACAAAGAGTATAACAACAGTGAAATAACTGTTAACAAGGAGGAAACGGAGAATAGTGTAGTGTATACAGCAGAAAATATACCTGCTTACAGGCAGGAGGATTACGCACCGGCACTGAGCAGGGTAGTTCCTAAGGTGCTTTTTGGCCTTACAAAGTTTCATCTGGAAGGTGTAGATGGTGAAGCAAGAGACTGGGCAGAATTTGGAGCATGGATATATAAAAATCTTTTAGAAGGAACAGATGAACTCCCGGATGAAACCATCCAAAAGATCCGTAAGCTTACAGCTAATGAAAATGATCCTATAAAAAAAGCGAAACTTGTGTACGAGTATGTTCAGAGTAAAACACGTTATATAAGTATACAGCTGGGTATAGGGGGCTGGAAGCCAATGAAGGCTAAAGATGTAGACAGGTTGGGGTATGGCGATTGTAAAGCGCTTAGCAACTATACAAGGGCACTGCTTAAAGCTGTAGGTGTAGAATCTTACTATACTGTTATATATGGTAACCGCTACAAATGGAGCCTAACCGATGACTTTACCTCCATGCAGGGAAACCATATTATACTTGGTGTACCTGATGCAGGAAAGATTATATGGCTTGAATGTACCAGCCAGATTGCTCCTTTTGGCTTTCAGGGTGATTTTACTGATGACAGGCTTGCTCTTATTGTAAAGCCTGATAAAGGTGAAATAGTACGCACCCATGTATATGAAACATCAGGAAATACGCAGATTTGTAAAGGAAAATATACGGTGACTGATGCCGGCGCCATAAAAGGTACTATTGCTTTTACATCTAAAGGTACACAATATGATGATAAATATATGTTTGAAACCTTGCCTGCCGATGAAGTGGTAAAGAGGTATAAAGCAAGGTTTAACACCATTAATAACGTAAAGTTCAGCAAAACAGGGTTAAAGAACAATAAAGATACACAGGAATTTACTGAAGACCTTGCCCTTGAAGCTGAAGGATATGCTAACAAGAGCGGAAACAGGTTGATATTTGCTGTAAATGCATTTAACCAAATATCTAATGTACCGCAGCGTTACCGCACACGCAGGCTGCCCTTTTCGATTGAAAGAGGTTGGTATGATGCGGATGATATAGTTATAGAACTTCCTGAAGGATATGTTCTTGAAGCTAAACCCGATAACATTACCATTAAAGAAAAATATGGTGAATATAAAGCTGAATATATACTGGAAAGCCCCAACAGGCTGCTATACAGGCGCAGCATGCAGCTTAATAATGGCTATTATGCCAGCAGCGAATATGAAAGCTACCGCGCCTTTATGGAAAAAGTTGCCCGTAATGATAATGCTAAAATAGTACTTGTTAAAAATTAATTGATATGAAAATCTCCCGAACCCTTACGCTCTTATTGCTATTGCTTACATCTGTATTGCCTGCCGCAGCACAGCAATTTGTGCTCGGAAATGTAACAAAAGCCGAACTTCAGCAAAAGATGCACCCAGCTGATACATCGGCACCGGCAGCAATTTTGTTTAAAACAGGAAGGTCTTACTTTGAAATTACAAGTGACCGCTTTTATTTAGTGACCGAGGTTGAAGCCCGGATTAAGATTTATAAAAAGGCAGGTTATGCCTATGCTAACCAGGAAGTTCCTTATTATAGTGGTGGTGCGGGCCATAAAGTATACTTTAGCGATGCTTATACCTATAATCTTGCAGGAGGTGAAATAGAAAAGATTCCGGTAAAATCAGACGGTGAATTTGAGGAAAAAATCAACGAAAATGTTTCTGTCAAGAAGATTGTTTTGCCTAACGTAAAGGAAGGCAGCGTTATTGAATATAAGTATACTGTTAAATCACCTTATTTACATAATGTGCCTGACTGGTATTTCCAGTACAGCATTCCTGCCAATTTTGTAAGTTATGAGTTTGCGACACCACCTATATATGAATATAATAGGTATTTAAGCGGTTATATTCCTGTAGAAAGTACCCAGCCGGTAAGCCGCAGGGCGCTTGGCCACAATTTTATGGAAACAGCGGTGACATATACAGCAAGAAATGTAAAAGCTGTTAAAGATGAGTTATATGTAAACAATATCCGAAACTACATGTCCATACTAAAGCTGGAATATGCAGCTTATAAACCTCAAACTAGTGGCGGTGGCAGTGGTTATACCGCAACGCAGGCCAGGCCGGTATACTATACTACAACATGGGAAGACATGAGCAAGAAGATTTATGATGATAAGGATTTTGGGAAACAGATAAGGGCAACATCTTATTTCGAAGATGATATAAATGCGCTTATTCCGAAAGGACTTTCTAATGATGAGAAGATGATGAAAATCTTCAATTACGTTAAAAACAGGATGAACTGGAATGAAAAAGAAAGTTATTTTACTGATAAAGGTGTAGCTAAGGCTTATAAAGAAAAAGTGGGCAATGTAGCAGATATTAACCTCATGCTGACGAGTATGTTGAGGTATGCCGACCTGGAGGCAAATCCTGTGCTTATAAGTACCAGGGCAAATGGCGTAGCGTTATATCCTAACATGACAGCCTATGATTATGTAATTGCAGCTGTAAAAACCGAAACCGGTTATATTTTGCTGGATGCCACAAGCAAATATGCTTTGCCCGATGTACTTCCTGTACGCACCATCAACTGGGAGGGGCGCATGATACGTGAGAATGGTACAAACATAAAAATTGACCTGAATCCTAAAGTAGTATCTAAAGAAGTAACAAATCTTTCAGCATCAATGGATAAGGAAGGTAAGCTTACAGGCAAGATACGCAATCAGCACTTTGATCATAATGCACTTAACTTCAGGGAAAAATATGTAAATGTTAACAAAGACAATTACATAGAAAAACTTGAAGGTAATATTAAAGGGATACATATTAATGAGTATAATATATCTAATGATAAAGACCTTTCTAAACCTGTAGTTGAAGATTTTACGTTTACACATAGCGGTATAGCCGATGTAACAGGCGATAAAATTTATTTTAACCCTATGCTGTTTTATGTGCATACAAATCCTTTTACAGAAGAAACAAGAGAATATCCTATAGACTTTGTATATCCGCAGCAGGATAAATATATGATAAACATTACCATACCTGAAGGTTATGTTGTAGAAAGCCTTCCGAAACCTATAGCTTTGGCTATGGAACAAAACATAGGCAGTTTTAAATATAATATTGCATCACAAAATAACCAGATACAGGTAAGTGTTTCATTAGATATAAATTATCCCAGCATTTCACAGGATTACTATGATACTATAAAAGACTTCTTCAAAAAAATGGTTGAAAAGCAAACTGAGAAGGTAGTGCTTAAGAAAGCATGATGCGTGCCTTATTTATTTTAATATGTTTTTTGCTTGCCGCCGCACCTGTAAGCGCACAGGAATATGTGTACGGCAAAGTAAGCCTATCCGAGCTTCAGGAAAAACAACATCCTCTTGATAGTACAGCCCCTGCTGCTATTTTATATAAAAAAGGCAAAACATATTTTGAGCTTAGGGGACTAATGTGGGTGTTGGTTACCGAGGTTGAGGTACGTATTAAAATATACAATTCTATTGGGTATTCCTACGGTACAAAAGAGTTTGACTACTTTACCTGGGGCAATAGGATAATTTATTCTTTTACTGATGGCTGCACTTACAATGCTGAAGGTGAAAATATTGTAAAGACCCAGCTTGGGCCCGAGGGTATGTTTTCCCAAGTCGACGGAAATTACAGGGCTCAGAAAAAAATAGTTTTGCCGGGTATAAAAGAAGGGAGCGTAATTGAATACAAATATAAAATTGAGTCTCGCTATTTTTCAAACTTTGGTGACTGGTTCTTTCAATATGAAATACCTGCCAACTATGTGGCTTATGAAGTTGCCATACCCGATTTCTTTACTTACCGTAGCTTCCTTACGGGCAAAGTTGGTGTTCAGCAAACTAAGCCGAGAAGTGTATATTCAAAAACATTTCGTGAAAATGTAGTATTTTACTCTGCTACTATGGTTAGGCCTTTAAAAGAAGAAGCTTTTACCAATAACATTGATAACTATCTTGCCGTACTAAAACATGAATTGGTTTCAGCAGATTATCAGGAGGGAGAGTTTGTAAAACATTTCACTACGGATTGGAAATCTGTTGTGTCTGTAATACATAAGGATGATGATTTTGGCAAACAGTTTGAGAATACTGCTTTCCTGCAAAAACCAATTGATGATCTGGCTATTTCGGGCACACCTGGCGAAAAAAAACTTACTGCTGTTTACAATCATATTCGTGAACGGATGAACTGGAACGGAGTGATGGGCTACAGCTGCTTTTACGGCATTAAAGATGCTTACCAGAACAAGGTAGGAAATGTTGCCGATATTAATTTAGCCCTGGTTGCAATGCTTAGGAGAGCAGGCATTAATGCAAATCCTGTTTTAGTAAGCACCCGTTCACAAGGTTTAGCATTATATCCCTCTTTGCATGCCTATAATTATGTAGTTCTACTTGCAGAGATAGAGGGAGGTAAACAAATTTTATTGGACGCTACTTCAAAAAATGCTTTGCCCGGTATATTGCCTTCAAGAGCTTTAAACTGGGTGGGCAGAATGATAGGCGCTGATGGGAGAACAAAGGAGGTTGATTTGCTGCCTTACCACACATCACGAGAAAATATAAATATTTTCGGTACTATTGCTGCCGAGGGCATAGTCAAAGGCAGACTGAGGTCGGTTCGAACTGATAATCTTGCGTTAGAGATGAGGGATTTCTTATTAGCAGTGAACGAAGATGAATACCTTAAGTCGATAAATACTTCTCTCCGCCTTGAAGTTTTTAATTATAAGAGGGTTAACGATGATATTGCAAAACCGTTTCAGGAGGAATATGAGTTTAACAGCTTAGGCAGTGCAGATGCCGTAGGTACCAAGCTTTATGTAAGCCCCATTTTATTTTATACAAAAAATGAAGCTCCTTTTACAGCAGCTACAAGAGAATATCCTGTAGATTTTGTATTTCCTTTTCAAAAAAAATATACAATAAGCTTAAATTTGCCTGACGGGTATGATGTTGAATCTGTTCCTGAATCATTAACAATAGTTATGGATAGGGGACTGGGACAGTTTACGTACTTAACTTCAGTAACAGGAAGGCAGGTACAGGTTGTTTTCAGTTATACCGTCAACCAATCATTAATAGAGCCTGAAGATTATACCATTATAAAAGACTTCTATAATAAAATGATTGCTAAACAAAGTGAAAAGATAGTGCTGAAAAAACAATAGGATGAACATAAAAAACGCACAGCTGGAAGTTGATAACTGGATTAAAGAACATGGCGTACGCTATTTTAACGAGCTTACCAACATGGCCCAGCTTACTGAAGAAGTAGGTGAGGTAGCCCGCATAATTGCCCGCCGCTATGGCGAGCAAAGCGAGAAGGAGAGCGACAAGAATAAAGACCTTGGTGAAGAACTTGCCGATGTGGTATTCGTAGTGCTTTGCCTTGCTAATCAGACAGGGGTTGACCTACAGGCGGCATTCGATAAGAAGATGGACCTGAAAAGCAAGCGTGATCACGACCGCCATCACAATAATGAGAAACTGAAGTAATGGATGTAAAGGTACATCTGCAAGGAAGCATTAAAAGTAAACACATTATAATAAGCGGTTCTAAAAGTGAAACCAACCGCTTATTGCTGCTTAAAGCCCTGTACCCGAACCTCATTATTAAAAATGCTTCTGTATCAGATGACAGTGCTGTTATGGAAAAGGGTTTATCAGGAAATGATGCTGTTATTGATGTGCACCATGCCGGGACTGCCATGCGTTTCCTTACGGCATATTTTTCCACCTGGGAAGGGAGGGAGGTTGTATTAACCGGGTCGGCCCGAATGAAAGAACGCCCCATAGGAGTGTTGGTTAATGCCCTGCGGATGCTGGGAGCTGATATTGAATATCAGGACAAAGAGGGTTTTCCGCCTTTAAAAATTAAAGGGAAAAAATTAAACGGAGGCAAAGTACAAATAGAGGCCAACGTGAGCAGCCAGTACATTACGGCATTACTACTTATAGGGGCAAAATTGCAGGAAGGACTGGAAATTACACTGGGAGGCGAAATAACTTCGCTGCCTTACATACAGATGACGTTAACCCTGCTTAATGAAGTTGGAATAGATGCAAAGTTTAAAAATAATGCCATTACTGTTTCTCCTCAATCTGAAATCAACAACATTAAATCTGAAATTACAGTTGAAAGCGACTGGAGTTCCGCTTCTTACTATTATTCTATAATTGCCCTTTCTGCAGAAGGCAGTAAGGTGAGTCTTTCATCGTATAAAAAAAACAGCCTGCAAGGGGATAGCGTATTAGCAGAGATATATAAACAGTTTGGTGTTATAACTACTTTTGAAGATAACACTATAATACTTCGTAGGGAAAACTATTTGCCGTCAACTGTCAACTTAGAGCTAAACAATACTCCGGATATTGCCCAAACCATTGCGGTAACCTGCTTTGGGCTCGGCATAAGC